>CAKOJC010000006.1 GCA_934088535.1 uncultured Bacilli bacterium
TAGAAGAAAAGTTCTTAACTGATGATAAAACTGAAGAAGTTGTTGATGCAATGGCTGAACCAGAAAAAGAAAATGATAAAGAAGAAAATGCTTAATGCATTTTCTTTTTTTATATGTTAAATTTTATTAGGAGATTAATATGATTTTTGAAGATAAAAATTTTTATAGTATAAATGAAAATAAATTTAATAATATATTAGAGTATGATTGTTAATTTATTTACTTATATCATTTTATAATTATTAAATATAAAGAAAAAATTTAATTAAAACTATTAAGATTGATAATTTGAAAGATTTAGAAAAAATCAAAAATAAAAATATAGTTACTAAATATTATATATGTAAAATACATTATTTTAATGATTGTAATAACGATGATTTTGAATTAGGCGATCCTTATCATATTTATGATATTGGATACTTCTATATTGGTGGGTTTATGGAAAATGAAAAAGTAAGTGATGAAGTAATAAAAACTTTATTTGACGATTATGATAAAAAATATAATTATATAAATTTTCCTTTTGATGATAAAGAATTTTTATCTTTTAATAAGTAGTTATGGAGTAGTTAATGAAAATAGATAAAAGTGAATTATGCAGATATGAAAATAATATAATATATGATGATGGGTATAGAATAGTGTATTATTACAAGGATGGTTCTTATAAACTTTGAATGTATAGTCCTACACTTAAACTTTTTATGGAAGATTTTGCTCCTTATGAACCAATAGATGAACTGTGTGAAATACCTGTTTTTGTATCAATAGATGATTTATTGGATAGATATTTAAAAATGCTTCCTTCTATAGATGGAATAGGTCTTTATAGAGTTGATGGTACATTATTGAGCGAAAAATATAGATTGCTATTTTTTTAATTAATTTATTTTATAATAAAAATAGAACTTTTTATAAAAGTTCTATTTTTTTATTAGTTTCATTTGTTTTTCTTCTTTACCTTTAATATTCTCTCTTATTGAATATAAATATTGTAGGTAGTCATGGTACTGATCAAGAAGATTTCCTTCTGCATCTATGTGATCATGTGAATGATCTCTATCAGAATCAGATTCTACATATACATCATAAGTTCCATCTTCTCTTTCTCTTACAGTGTAATCACTTTGGCCATATGTTCCAGATTCATCATAAGTATAGTTTCCATCTGGTCCTTCTTCTGATAAGTTTTCAGTTTCAGATTCTCTTGCATCAAATATGCTTGCATTCCATCCCATCATTTTTCCTCCTTTCTTCAATTTCATCGTTTTCACAATATGAATTAATATATTCAAGACTATCTCTTATATTATTTAAATCAATTTTTCTTTTTTTCTTAAATAATGCAATCATATTATAATTATTATTAAAAAATAAATTCATAAATATGTCGCCACTTGGTTGTTCTTTTAAAAATTTTCCTTTTATTCCGTTTTCATTATAAATAATCAAGTATTTACAATCTGAATTTAGAAAGTTATATGCAATTTCTTGAAATTCATTTTCATAATATATTGTCCAATCGTTATTTTTTTCTTCTATATGTTTTTTTCTTCTTTTAGAAATATAGGTTAATATTAATTTGCAATTTTCTATCTTATAATTATAATCTGGTCCGAAATTTGGTGTTGTTTCTTCATCTATAAAAAATAATTCTATATCAGTATATGGTAAGTCATCATCGATTGCATTTTTTAGTAATTTTAAATCTTCTTCATTTAGTTCTGATATATCAAATATTAAATTTTTATTGTTTTCGTTTTTTAATACTTTCACGTAAATAGTTTTAACTTTTTTTGTTTTTGAATTTTCTATATCTATACTTGCTATCATATTTTCAACTCCTTTAATAGTTTTAATTCAATAGAAGTTAATTTACATCCATATTCAACTTTTTGATTAAATCTTTGAACTTTTTGTGCAAGTTCATTTGCTTGTTCAAGTTTTCCTGTTCCTCTAAAAAAAGTGCTCATTGGATAATCTTCTTTGTCATATCCATAACTTATAGTATCAAGTAATTCTATTTTTAATAGATATACAGGCATTTGTTCTTGTGTATTTTTAAGCTCTATTGTTCTTGATAATGCATTTATTTGTGCTTGTCTTTCTATAGGATTTGTTAGGTATTTACATAAATTATATGTTCCTTTTTTCTTTTGATTTTCCTCTTCTTGCTCAGCCAATATAATCAAATTATTTTTATTTTTTTCTTGATATACATGTGATATTTCATGTAGTATTATTGAGATTATGTTCATATTTACATAATCAATTACTTCTTTGTCATTTTTAAAATTAAAATTTTTAGCTTTTTTCAATACTGCTGATACAATATTTTCATAATTAAAACATAATTTCTTTGTTTGATAGTAATATCTTGCCATTGGAACACCGTTTCCAATTTCAATTTTTTCAACGTATTGTGTTAGGTTGTTATAATATATTTCATTAATGATTATATTTAACAAGCATCTTTGATTAATTATTTTTTTATATAAATCATTCTCACTCATTAATTAGAATATATATCAATTTATTAAATATGTCAATTTTATTTTGATATTTTTTAATTTTTATAGTTTTATGAAATAATTATATTTTTAATAAAAGATAAAATTTGTTTTGTATAAACTTTAAAGATGTTTATCCATAAATTTATCTTGATATAAAAAATATATGATATATGATAAAAAAGTAAGTTTTTCTTTATAATACTTGTAATGTTTGTTATAATATTTGTACAGGAGGATAGATTTTATGTTTGAAAACTTGAGTGAAAGATTACAAAAAGTAGTTAGTAATATTAAATCTAAAGGTGTAATAAATGAAGATAATATTAGTGATATAACTCGTGAGATTAGACTTTGTTTATTAGAAGCTGATGTTAATGTTAAAATAGTTCGTGAATTTATAGATAGTGTTAAAGAGAAAGCTCTTGGTGAAGAAGTAAGAAAAAGTATTAAACCAGGAGATATGTTTGTTAAGATCTTAAAAGATGAACTTGTTAATCTTCTTGGAGGAGATAGTGCTCCTTTAGAAGTAAATAAGAATCCAACTATAGTTATGGTTGTTGGTCTTCAAGGTGGTGGTAAAACTACTACTATAGGTAAGATAGGTAATATGGTACGTAAGAAACATCATAAGAAACCTATGTTTATAGCATGTGATGTTTATAGACCAGCTGCGATAGATCAACTTAAAGATATTGGAAAACAACTTAATATTGAAGTTTATGAAGAAGGAAAAGGAAATCCTGTAGAAATATCTAAACGTGGTATAGAGTATGCTAAAAGTAAGGGGTATGACTACATATTAATAGATACAGCTGGACGTCTTCAAATAGATGAAGCACTAATGGATGAACTTGTTAATATAGAAAATGAAGTTAAGCCAAATGAAGAATTACTTGTAATAGACGCTATGATGGGACAGGATGCTATTAATGTAATTACTGGATTTAATGAGAAGCTTAAACTTACTGGTTGTGTTCTTACTAAGATGGATGGAGATACTAAAGGTGGTGTTGCTTTATCACTTAGACATCTTACAAATATACCAATTAAATTAATAGGAGACTCTGAAAAGTTAGATGGTATTAGTGAATTTTATCCTGAACGTATAGCTGATAGAATTCTTGGTATGGGAGACTTACTTTCAATAATAGAGAAGACTGAAGCTGAACTTGATCAAGATGAAATGATGAGTACTGCTAAAAAGATGCAAAGAGGTAAATTTGATCTTGAAGATTTCTTAAAAACAACTAAACAAATTAAGAAACTTGGTCCACTTGAAAACTTATTAAAGTTACTTCCAGGAGCATCTAAAATGGGACTTAATAAAGTAAATATAGATCCTAAAATAATGGCTAGAACTGAAGCTATAGTTCTTTCAATGACACCTGAAGAAAGACGTAATCCAGAAATAATTAAAGCTGATAGAAAAGTAAGAATAGCTAAAGGTTGTGGACAAAAAGTAGAAGACGTAAATCGTTTACTTAAACAATTTGATCAAATGAAACAAATGATGAAACAAATGAAAAATATGAAATTTTAGATTATTGATATTCAATAATCTTTTTTTTATGATAAAATTAATTTAAGGTAGGAAGATTATGGATGAGAAAGCACAAAAAGAAGCTCTAAAAGAATTAAATAAATCTTTAGAGGAAGACATAAAAAAAAGAAACAAAAAAGTACTTTTTATTTTAATAATATATTTATTTCTTGCGATAACTTTTCAAACCATTATAGGTGTTTTACCAGGAGAGAATCCTGATTTATTTGGATTTAGATTATTTCATATAAAAAGTATAGAATTAAAAGAAAGATATAATATTTTTATAGATGATTCTATAAAAGTTGGACATGTGATTAGTAAAGATTTTAGTTTTCCTTTGGTGCCTTTCTTGATTAATATTGTTGATGGTAGTTCAGATACTGTGGGTAGTGAAGAAGTAATAAAATTAAAACCAAATAATAATAATAAATTAAAAGTTATAGTTTATAAATGTTATAGTAATTATGCTGGTGTACCTGTTAATGAGGAATGTGATCGTAATACTGTTAAATATGAAGAAGTAGATGTAAAAAATAAAATTAAGATTGTTAAAGAGTTATATCCTGAAGATGAAGTTTTATATGATGGTAAATTTATAAGTGATATAGGTGAATATATAAATGAAAAAGGAAAATATAAAATAACTATATATAATAAAAAATGGTTTACTAGAACTACTGTATGGTTTTATTTAGAGGTAAGTGATGACGAAGAAATTCAATAAAAAAATTTTAATAATTATAATAGCAATTTTTATATTAATAGTAATAGTTAATAGAATTAAAAATGGTGTTATAGTTATAGATTCAAATTTAAGTGAAAAACAAGATTTATATTTTAAAGTAACACTTAATGATGAAACTATTCATGGTCAAACTGATATAGATAGAGTATATAATTTAATACCTGGTATTCTTAAAGTAAATAAAGTTGGATTTAGTTTTTCAACGTATGATAAAAATAATAAATATACTAATGATAGATATGTACTTGTAGATACAGAAAATACTAATAGTTTAATATTAAATCTTGAAGTGTATAAGTGTTATAAAAATAAATTTATTAGTGATACTTGTAATCGTGAAACTAAATACTTTAAAAAGAAAAATATAGTTATTGATGAAGTAGAAGTGAGAAGAATAGGTATTACATCTGATAAGGTTAATGAATTAGTATATAAAGGTAAATTTGGAGTGGATATTTATCCTTATGTAAAAGAAACTGATTACTATAGTGTAGTATTTAAATATAAAGATGGCAAAAAATCATATAAAATGTATTATGATTTTTTCACAAATATTTTGCAACCCGAAGTTCTATAATTTACTTATAAAAATTATTATGATATACTATTTATGAAGATAAGGTGTTGAAGTTATGAAAGAAAAAATATTATTGTTAGTAGTTGCACTTATATTTGTATTTATATGTGTTAAGTCATATGTGATTGATGAATATAAGGTAGGTGGTAAGAGAAGTTTTTATATTTTGTCTAATCCAGATAATAAAGATTTTATGGATGAACTTACTAGTTATGCTAAAAAAGAACATATAAATGTTAGTGTTGATTATGCTGATGATTTGGAAGCATTAGATATGTTAGAAGAAGATAACAATCAATATGATGCTGTATGGATGAGTAATTCTGTTTGGCTATATATGTTAAATAATGTTAAAGTTACTAATTCAAAGTCTATTAGTATTAATCCTGTAGTTATGGGAGTTAAAAGTAAGAAGGCAAAGGAACTTGGTTTTGTTAATAATGAAATAAAGAATAGTGATATTTTAAATGCTGTTAAGAGTAAAAAACTTAAATATGTAATGAATTCTGTTACTAAAACTAATACAGGTCTTACAGCTTATTTAGGATTTTTAAATTCACTTGCTGGTAGTCCTGAAATACTAACTAGTGAAATGCTTGAAAATAAAACATTAATATCTAATTTAAAATCATTGTTTGGTGGAGTAGAAAGAGTATCAGGAAGTACTTCATTCTTAGAAGATATGTTTTTAAATAGTACTGATTATGAAGCAGTTATTGCGACTGAGTCATCATTAATTAGAATTAATAAACAACTTGAAAGTAAGGGTGAAGATACATTATATTTATTATATCCTACTGATGGTGTTGCTATTAATGATAGTCCATTTGCTTATGTAGATAGAGGTCAAGATAAGTTAGAATATTTTAATACATTACAGTCTTATTTATTAAGTTTAAATACTCAAAAAGAATTAGAAAAATTAGGTAAGAGAACTTGGTATGGCGGAACTAATTCTAATGCTGATAAAGATGTGTTTAAAACTTCTTATGGAATTGATACAAATAAATATTTAATACCACTTAAATATCCTTCTAAAAAGGTTATGAATGAAGCTATTGGTCTTTATATAGCTGAACTTAGAAAACCAACTGCTGTTGCATTTTGTTTAGATTATTCTGGTAGTATGTCAGGTAGTGGTGAAACACAATTAAAAAGTGCTATGGAGTTTATTTTAGATAAAGAACAAGCTAGTACTGAAAGACTTCAATTTTCAAAATATGATAATATAATAGTTATACCATTTGATACTAATGTTAGAAGTACTTGGTATTCTAGTGGTATTGATACATCTGCATTAATTACTAAAATAAAAGGTGCTAGACCAACTGGTGGAACTAATATTTATGGTTGTACTGTTAATGCACTTAAAGAATTAAATAAATTGAGTGATGAATATACTAAGTCAGTTGTACTTATGACAGATGGATTATCAAATGTTGGTAAGATGTATGATTTATCTACGTATTATCAAAATTTAAAAAATAAGATTCCAGTTTATAGTATTATGTTTGGACAAAGTGATGAAACTGAACTTACTAACATTGCTAATTTAACTAATGCTAAAGTATTTGATGGAAGAACAAGTTTAATAAGAGCGTTTAAAGAAGTAAGGAGTTATAATTAATATGAATATACAAAAAAGATATTTATTATCGGCCTTAGCTTCTGGATTAGCATTTATAATATTATATGTAGTTTTAGATTTCTATTTATGGATTGCATTAATACTTACAGCAGTTATATATATAGCTGGTATATTCTTATTTAAATCGCAAGATATAAGAGTATATGATAGAGAAGCACTTGCAAGATATAACTTTGAGATGTCAAAACTAAATGACTATAAAGAAAGAATAAAAGATAAAACTATAAAAGAAAAACTTGCTAAAATAGTAAACGTATCACAAAAGATAACAAAACATTTAGAAACTAGACCTAGAAATGCTACTAAAATATATAATTTCTTAGATTATTATTTACCATTTACAACTAGAATAGTTACTAAATATATTGAAGCAGAAAGTAAAGAAGAAAAAACATTTGTTGAAAATAAACTTATACTTAAGATGTCAGTATATATTAAAGAAGTAGAACATGAATGTGATAGATTATTAGAAGAAATAGTTAAATCTAAAGATCAAGAATTAGATTTTGAGATGAAAGTCTTTGAAAGAACATCTGATTTGGATATTGATGAAGATAAGTTAAAAGGAAGTGAAAAAAATGTTTAAAAAAGAAGGTATGATTTCAAAAATAATAGGTGTAGTTCTATTATTAGTAATTGTAGTAGTAGTTATTCTTATTAAGAATGGAGATTTTACTAATTCAGTAACCGAGATATATGGTGCTGTTGGTGGTGGTAAGGAAGATTTACTTGCTGATGAAGAAATTAATAAGATATTTGAAAAAAAATATAAATTTAAATTTGTACAAGATTCTTGGAGTAATGGTAAAACGGTTAAAGAGAGTTTGGTACGTAAAGATGGAAGCAAGTATGATTTAGCTTTCTTCTCTGATCAAAGATATTATGATTACTTTAAGACTTCTCCTAAGGCAGATGAAGCAGCTCGTGATTATGTAGTGGCTGGAGATTTAGTTCTTAATACTCCAATAGTTATTTATAGCTGGGCTGAAGTAACTGATGCTTTAATTAAAGAGAATATTGTTACTGTTCAAAATGATGTTTATTATATAACTGATATGAACAAATTAATTAATTATATATTAGAGGGAAAAAAATGGAATGAACTTGGTCTTAATATTTATGGTCAAGTAAATATTGGTTCAACAGATCCTGTTACTTCTTCACCAGGTGCTACATATTATGGACTTTTATTATCAATTATGGCTGGAGGAGATGTAAACTCTGTTAGTATTAGTGAAGCACTTCCCAAATTAAAAGAATTCTATTTAAAGAGTGGATATATGAATAATACACCTGCTGATTTGTTCTCAATGTTCTTAAAAACTGGTATGGGTGCTAAACCAATGATAGTCGATTATGAAAAGAGTGTTATAGATTTTGCTAATGCAAATCCTGATGGATGGAATCAAGTAAAAGATAAGATTAGAATATTATATCCAACACCAACTATATGGAATAGTCACTGTATAGCAGCATTTGATGATGAAGGAAAGAAACTATTAGAAGCATTTAATGACAAAGAAGTTGCTCAAAGAAGTTGGGAAAGATATGGATTTAGAGTAGGTACTACTGGTGGCAACTATGATGTTAGTAAGATAAGTGGTACTATTAAAGGAATTCCTCAAGAAATAACAAGTGTAACTTCTGGACTTAGAATGGATGTATATAATCAAGTTATAGATTATTTAAAGAACAATCAATAATGTTTTATAAAAGGTATTATTTCTGAATAATATCTTTTATTTTGTCATGAAAATTAAATTTTAATGCATATAATAAACTAATATTAAATTTTTTGTAATAAAACATTGACAAAAATTTTTAATGTGGTAGTATATAGGACTACAAAAGAAGAATATTTGCTATTTTTCTAGTTCTATGTATGATAGGTGGGTTATGGAACAAAAAGATTTAAAAAAAATAAAACGTAGAGAATTATTAGAACTTATGTTAGAACAAGCAAAAAGAATTCAAGAATTAGAACTTGAAATAAAAGATCTTAAAAGTGAACTTGATTCTAAAAAGATAAAGATTAAAGAATCTGGTTCAATTGCTGAGGCATCATTAAAGCTAAATGAAGTATTTGAAAGTGCTCAAAAGGCTATTGATCAATATTATGAAAATATTAAAGATAATTGTAAGAAAATGGAAGCATCTTTAAAAAGAGAAACTACGCTGCAAAGAAATAAACTTATTAAGGAAACAGTTGAAAAGTTGAAAAAGAAAGAGTTAGATCTTGAAGAAAAATATAAGAAGAAAGAAGAAGGTTTGTTAAAGGCAAATAATAAGTTAAGTTCTAAAGTAAATAAAGTTACGGTTAAAAATCCTTCAAAAAGTAAAAAGAAAACTGGCAGTAATAAAAGGAAAAAATAATGCATAAGTTTAGAGATATGTTAAAAAAAAGAAAAAAGATACAAAAGAAACTTACATATAAAGATCTAACTGTTGAAAATTTAGAAAAAGAATTACATAGAGAAAATTATAGGTATAGTTTTTCTAGACTACTTAGAAGTACTATATATGTGTTAATAATAATAGTTGCAGTTGCATCAGTTGGGGCTACATTATTTATGCCAGTTATAGAGATAACTGATTCAAGTATGAAACCTTTAGTAGAAGATGGAGATATAGTTCTAACTATTAAAAGTAATAGCTTTAAAACTGGAGATGTAGTTGCATTCTATTATGGAAATAAAATATTGGTAAAAAGAGTAATTGGGGTACAAGGTGATTTTGTTAATATAGATAAAGATGGTATTGTGTATGTTAATGGAAAAGAATTAAAAGAAAATTATGTTAAAGAATTAAAAAAGGGTGATAGTGATATTAAATATCCAGTACAAGTAAGTGATGGTAGTATATTTGTATTAAGTGATGATAGAGATGTATTAACTGATTCACGTAGTGAAAGTATTGGTACAATCAAAAAAGAAAATATAATTGGTAAAGTTATATTTAAAGTTTGGCCAATAAAGAAAATCAAAAAAATATAATATTATTTTTCTTATATGGGGGACATGGTATGAAAAAGATAAATAAAATATTTGCATTATTATTTGCTATTTTAATGTTTATTAATCCAATAATAAATGTTTTTGCAGAGACAAATGGTAATAATCAAAGGCAAATAGATAATCCTGGTGGTGAATCTGTTGGAGATGGAGTTAAGATTAGTAAAACAATTTCTCCAAGTGAACTTGAAAACTATTTTGATATAACTCTTAAAGTTCAAACTACCGAAATAGCAAAAGAACAAGATTTAGCTGTTGTTATTGTAATGGATATTTCACGTACAATGATTGAATATAAGTTGGAAGGTGAAGATACTACTAGACTTAAAGCGGCTCTTAATGCTGGACAAAAATTTGTTGAAACGTTCGCTTCTAATTCAAATAATGTTGATGCTAAAAGACAGCTAGGATATGTTGCATTTAATAGAGATGGTCATGTACTTGCTAATATTCAAGAATGCAAGAGTATGAGTACTGCTAATAAAATTAATAAAGATGTTTATGATAAAACCATAAGTATAACTAAAACAATTGATGAAGATAATGATATTTATAAAAAAGATAAGGCACGTTTTACTAATATTGAAGGTGGACTTCAAGTAGCATATGATATGTTATATAATAATGAAAGTACTAAAGATATAAAGAATAAATATATTATATTTTTATCTGATGGATTTCCAACAACATATTTATGGCAAGGCTATACTGGACATGATGCAATTAGAACAGATACTGGAATTTTATATGATGAGTTTAGACAAAAAACAATGACTTATGGAACTAATTATAGTGAAAGAGGTGCTAGAAAAGCACAAGAAAAGGCAAAAATATTAAGAAATAAAGGCACTGTTATTTATTCAATTGGTACAGGAATAGATAAAAACGCAATGACAATTGAAGATTATGATAAAGCCGCACTTGATAAAAATTTTTCAACTATTGATAGATTTAATAATAAAAATTATACAATAGGAAATACATTAAATGATTTTAAACTATGGTTAGGTGGAAACACAATAAATTCAAGTATAGGACCTGGTATAGGTTCTGGATATAATGGCCATTATTTTGATGTTAAAAATAGTAAAAATATGAATGAGGCTTTTAATAAAATATTTGAGAATATTAAATATTTGTCAGAGGCTTCATGGGTAGCAGAAGATCCTATGAATTCCGATCAAACTTCAGTAAAAGATGTTATAAATTTTGTTGGAATTTATGATAATGAAAATGATAAATCAAAATTATATGATAGTGTTACTTATAATTCTACTTTGAGTAACAATACTTCAGATAATACTGCTTATTATAATAGTCAAACTGATAAAATAAATTGGGATTTAAAGAATTCTAAATACACTAAAACAACTAGTGGAAATACAACTTATTACAATTATGAACTTAAATATAGAATAAGATTAAAAACAGAAGCAAATAATTTTATGAGTGATACATTATTTAATACAAATGGTGTTACAACATTATCTTATGTAATTAGAGAAAGTGGAAAAGAGCCAAGAATAAAAAAATTAGAATTCAAAATACCTTCAGTAAAAGGTTACTTTGGTAAACTTGAGTTTGATAAATTAACTAATTATGGAAACAAGCCACTAGAAGGAAGTACATTTGAAATATATCATTCAGATGATTGTCCTTGCTTAAAAGAAAGAAGACATATTGATAGTAAATTCAAAATGACAAGTGTGTCTAATTCAAATGGAAAAGTTATATTTGATAAAATACCTTCTGGTCATAAATATAAAATACATGAAGTATCTACTGATGATTATCATGATGTTAAAAATGACATATATGAAGTCAATGTAAGTTATGGTGAAACAATATCTCCACTAAAAGATACTAAATTTATTAACAACTATAAGACAAGAAATTTAACGATTATTAAAGTAGTTGAAGGAGTAATTACTAAAAAGAAGTTTAAATTTGAAATAGAAGCAACTTATAGAGGCAATAACCTTGAAGGTACTTATGATGTTGTTAGAAAAAATGGCAATACTGAAGTAACCGAAAAGATTACATTTAGTTATGGAAAAGCAACTATTGAATTAAAAGATAATGAACAAATTACTATAAAAGATTTACCATATGGTATTTCATATAAAATTAGAGAAACAAATAATGATGGATTCATTGTTAAATATCAAATTAATGATGGAGCAATCAATATATATAATAGTAAGAATATAAAATCTTATACTTTAGATAAGGATAGTAAAATCAAATTTACTAATATATCAGGGTATGAGTTACCAGCTACAGGAAGTAGTGGTATGTTAATTTTGTTAATAATAGGTTCACTATTATTAGTTGTCCCTATTATTTATATATCAGTTAATGTTTTAAATAAAAAACTGACTATGAAACATTAATGTTTATTTTGAAAGGAAAGAAAATAAAAAATGAAAAATATTAAAAAAATATTTGGGTTGTTATTTGCTTTTGTATTTGCATTAGTACAAGTAAATGCAGCAGGAAATGGTTCAATTACTATCAACAAAGCTGTAGTTGATGAAACCTATTCAATCTACAGAGTATTAGATTTAGAAACTTATGATAAAACTAATAATCATTATATCTATAGAGCTAATAAAAATTTTAAAGCTTTTGTAGAAAGTACTGAAGCTAGTGCTTACCTTGAAGCTAAAAATGAAAATGGAAATACATATTATGTATGGAAAGGGGATACAACTGATACAAGAGTACAAGAATTTGCTAAGTTAGCATTTGCTTATGCTGAAAATAATAATAGTATTCAACCAGTTGCTTCAACTAAGGCAACAAGTTCAGTAGTAGAATTCAAAAATTTAGATTTAGGTTATTATTTAATGAGTTCTACAACTGCAGGAAAAGATACTAGATTATTAAGTTTAACAACTACTAATCCAAGTGCAACAACAAGAGAAAAGAATACTTTAACTCCAGATGTAGATAAAGAAGTAGAAGAAAAAGGTACATATGGAAAAACTAATGATGCTAGTATTGGTGATACAGTAAACTTTAAAGCAACTATTACAGTTGGTGCTGGTTATACTGATTATAAACTTCGTGATAAAATGAGCGCTGGTCTTACTTTCGATGCTAACTCAGTAGTAGTTAAAGTTAATAACACAGTAGTAGATTCATCTAACTATACAGTTAGAACAGATGTATCAGGTTATACATTTGTAATTGAATTTAAGAATGAATATATTGTTGCATTACCAAAGAATACAGTAATTACTGTTACATATTCAGCTATCTTAAATGAAAATGCAATAGTTGAAGGAGAAGGAAATCCAAACGTATTAGATTTAGCTTATGGTAATACTAATACTCCAGAAAAGAAAACTATTACTTATTCATATGCGTTTGATGTAATTAAAATTGATGGAAAAGAAAGAACACAATTAACAGGTGCTGAATTTAGATTATATGATGCTAAAACTGGTGGTAATGAAATTAAAGTTGTATTAGTAGATGCAACATCTAATACTTATCGTGTAGCTAGAGCTAATGAAAATGGTGTAACTATTAAAGCTGGTAAAGCATCTATCTTAGGTTTAGATGCTGGTACATATTACTTAGAAGAAGTTGCTGCTCCAACTGGTTATAATAAATTAACTAGTAGAGTAGAAATAATTATTTCTAAAATAAATAATGATAACACATTTAGTAGATTTAGTACTAATGTTGAAAACTATACAGGTTCACAATTACCAGAAACAGGTGGAATTGGAACTACATTATTCTTAACATTAGGTTCAATATTAGTAATTGGATTTGGTCTATTATTAGTAACTAAATTAAGAGTATATAAAGAAAATATATAATATAAATAGTCAGTGAAATAAATGGATTGGAAGAAATAAAATCTTCCAATCTATCAATAATAAATACTAATTGGTAGAAAGGGTAAGTGGTATTAAGTTATGAAAGATCATAAGATCACAATGTTAATGATATTATTTTTTTTCATAGGACTTTTAGTATTTTTTTACCCAACATTAAGTAATTATTATAATGAAAAGAATCAATCTAGAACAATATATAATTATGAAAATATCTTAAAGAATACTAATCAAATTGATTTTGAAAAAGTTAGAAATGATGCGATAGAGTATAATAAAAAATTAAGTAAGTTAAAAGAACCATTACTTACATATGATACTTTGAATAACTATAAAAAGTTATTAAATGTTAATGATGATGGAATGATGGGATATTTAACAATAGATAAAATTAAAGTTGAACTTCCTATATATCATACTGTTAGTGAAACTGTGTTAAATTCTAGTGTAGGCCACTTAGAAGGAACTTCACTTCCAATAGGTGGAAAAGGTACACATAGTGTATTATCTGCTCATAGAGGTCTTCCATCCGCTAAACTTTTTACAGAATTAGATAAATTAGAAATTGGAGATACTTTTAAGATTACTATATTAGATGAAACTCATGTTTATAAAGTTGATAAAATATCAATAGTTAAACCAAATGATAGAAATGAACTTAAGATTGATAAAGATAATGATTATGTTACATTACTTACTTGTACACCTTATGGAATCAATACGCATAGGCTTCTAGTTAGGGGGGTCAGAATCCAAGGTGATATTAAAAAAGATTATATAACAACAGAAGGATTTAAAGTAAATAGATTAATAGTAATGCCTATTATAGCACTTCCAATAATAGCTTTATTACTAATTGTATTATTAATAAAACCTGTTAAAAGAGTTAATATTAATAAATATGAAAAGTATCTTTATCCAAATGGAAAAGATTTTCATGGAGGTAAAATATGAAAAGAATAAAAATTTTATTATTATCTATACTTATGATATTTAATATTGATAAAGTTGATGCTTTAGGAAGCAATATAGTAGATTTTAATGAAAAGGGAAGTATTGAGATAACTTTATTTGAAAAGAACGATAATGCGAAAATAGAAGGGTCTGAACTTACTATTTATAAAATAGCGAATGCTCATGAAAAAAATCATAATTTAGTTCTTGAATATGTAAATGAGTTATCAAGTTGTAATGTTTCCTTAGATGATTTAGAATCTGCTAATGTTGCTTCTAATATTGAAAAATGTATTTCAAATGATTATGCTGGAATATCTAAGCAAACTAATCAAGATGGATATGTTAAATATGATAATTTAGATTTAGGACTTTATCTAGTTAAACAAACTAATAAAGTGGATGGATTTTCTAAAATAGATTCATTCTTATCAATGATACCAAAAGTAATTGATAATAAATGGGAATATGATATTAAAGCTACTCCTAAAACTGATATTATAAGAGTAATGGATATTCATGTACGCAAAGTATGGAATACTT
This sequence comes from uncultured Bacilli bacterium, assembly GCA_934088535.1. The sequence goes on from CAKOJC010000006.1 coordinate 15,389, forward strand.
CTAATAATAATACTAATCATAGTATTAATTTACCTAAAAGTATTATGGTTGAATTATTACTTAATGGAGAAATAGTTGATACTATTAAACTTGATAATGAAAATGAATGGAAACATACATGGATAGATTTACCTAAAAGTGATTCTTATACAGTACGTGAAATTAATGTTCCAAAAGGATGGACTGTAACATATCAAAAAGAAGACAATTCTTTTATAGTTACTAATACAAGTACTTTGGTTCAAACAGGACAAATGTTATGGATAGTATTATTAATCGGAATGATTGGCGTAATATTTATAATAGCTAGTTTAGTATACGATAAGGTATCACATGAACAAAACAGCTAAAAAGATATTATATATAGGTATATCATTGATAATAATTGCTTTACTTTTACTTATATATTTTGAATGGGAAGAAATATATTCTAAAAAAGAAAGTAATGATATAATGAAAACTATATTAAATAATAAAGATAATAATAAAAATGAAGATGAAATAGTTATTGATGATTTAAAATATATTGGATATATAGTTATACCAACACTAGATTTAAATTTACCAATAAGTAAAGAGTTCTCATATTCTTCTTTAAGAAAATCACCAACTTTATATTATGGATCACTTATGAATAATAATATGGTAATATGTGGCCATTCTTATAAATCTCATTTTAGATATTTATATAAATTAAAACAAGGTGATGAAGTTATATTTGTTGATACCAAGAATAATAGATATACTTATAAAGTTGAATTAGTTGAAGAACTTGCCTCTACTGATATTAAAGAAATGATTGAAAGTGATTTTGACTTAACTCTCTATACTTGTACTCGTGATGGGCTTAGAAGAGTTACAGTTAGATGTAATAGAGTATAAAACTTCTGTGTGGTGTTACAATTAAAGTAAACAAGAGATATGTTTACTTTTTTTTATGTGTTATAATAAGTTTGAAGCAGGTGAATTATGAATCATAAATATATAGATACTAAAACTTTTGATATAATTGATAATGTATTTGAAGTTGATGAAAATATTGCTGAAAGTATATCTTTGCTTAATAAAAAAGGATATTATACTAGATATTCTTGTTCTGGACATGTTAAAGATCCTAGAATGTATGAGATGTATAGAGTTAAGAAGAGTGATGAATTTGATGATAAAAATTTAGGATTTATAGTAAAAGATAATAAAGATGATTATGAAATTCTTATGCCTAATAGATATACAAGTATATATGTGATGTTTGATAAAAAATATGAGTTTAAAAATTTACCAATTGGTTTTTATACTTTAAATGATGAAGTTACTACTATATATAAAGATATTATGTATTATGAAAATAATATAAAGAAAAAATCTAATGATATTCAGAATGAAATAGATAAATCTAATCTTGAATTATTAGAGTGGGTAAAAACATTACCAATGGTTTAGTAGCATCTTAAAATAAGTAGATGCTTTTTAAATGCCTAAACATAGATTTATTTATAATATAAAATATTTATGATAATGAGAAGTGTTAAAATGAATAATACAATGGGTGAGTATCAAGGTTATAGTGTTGAAGGAAGTGTTGAATTAAAAGTTACTTCTAAAAAATGATGGATAAAACTATTCCTTCATGTAGTACTATGCCAGGTGCTGTATGTCAACATATCTATGAATGCCCCCAAGAAAGATGTGTTCATAGGCAAATCGTTCATGAAGTTCCTCAAGAGTGATAAATTATGATAAACCAGATATATTGAGAGATAATAAGTGCATATAAAAAACATTTTGATAAGAAATATCTTTTTGTGTGGTATAATGGATATACAATATTTTTTTTATTAGAGAAGGTGAATATAAATGATTGTAAAAGTAAATAGTATTGAAGACTGTAAAATATGTGATAACTTTTTAACTTTATTAATTCAAGATGAAAGAAAATACGATAATACTATAGATGAAAAGTTTGTTGTAAAAGATTATTTTATTAATATGATTAATAATCAAAATATTCTTCTTCTATATAAAAAAGAAAACAAACCAATAGGATATATATTTGCTAAAAAAATAGATGATAAATACTTGATTGATGGATTATATGTTGATTTTAATTTTAGAAATAAAGGTATTGCAACAAAATTAATAAAAGAAATAATAAGAGAAATATATTTGCTTGGTGATTATAAAATATTTATAAATGTATTGAAAAAAAATAAAGTTGCTGTTAGTTTATATAAAAATATTGGATTTATGGTAGAACAAGAAGATGAATTAAAATTTTATATGTGTTATAACAAATATAAATTAGAAAATGCTTCTATAAAGGATATAGAAAGAATAAAAAAATATAAATTAAATACTATATTTGAGTTTGCAAAAGATTTAGATAAAGAGGAAGTTGAAAGAATAAATAATTATGTCAATGAAATTGTGCCAAAGCAAATTTTGGAATATAAAAATATTATTTTAAATAATATTGTAGTTGGAAGCTTTTTGTTAACTAAAAATGAACCTGGTTTACTATTAGATGAAATATTTATTGAAAAGCAATATAGAAATAAAGGACTTGGAGCATCAATTATTAAAGATATTATATCTAAAACAAATAATAATGTATATTTATGGGTGTACAAAGATAATATTAAAGCCATTAACTTATATAATAAATTAGGTTTTAATATAAAAGAAGAAACTGGTAGTAGATATTATATGGAATATATAAAGTAGATGATATAAATATAGAGGTTTTAATAAAGTAATATAATATTATTAAGAAATAATTGTTAGATATTATTTCTTTTTTAATGATTTTTAACCTAATCTAATTTAACACTTTTACATAGAATATCTATGAAAAGGAGAAGTGTTAAAATGAATAATACAATGGGTATGTATCAAGGTTATAGCGTTGAAGGAAGTGCTGAATTAAAAGTTACTCCTGAAAAAATGATGAATGAAACAACTACTTCATGTAGTACTATGCCAGGTGTTGTTTGCCAACCTATCTATGAATGTCCTCAAGAAAGATGTGTTCATAGACAAATCATTCATGAAGTTCCTCATGTTTGTCCAGTAAATACTAGAATTATTAATCATCATATTTATAGACATACTTATAGCCCTTGTTATACTTGTACTGAAGAAAATGAAATATGTAATGAAAATGTAGGTTGTCCAGGTAAATTCCTATAATATTTGATAAAAGAGTTATTAATTATAACTTTTTTATTTTGAAAAAAAGTGTTTTTAAAATTTATGGATAACTATAATAATAGGAGACTATAATATGAAAGAGAATCAAATGCACTTAATAAACAAAATGTTTAATAGTGAAATAATAAGAACTATATGGAATAAAGAGGAGCAAAAATACTATATCAGTGTTGTTGATATAGTGAGCGTTTTATCTGAAAGTAAAGATGGAAGAAAATATTGGAATAAACTTAAACAATGATTAAGAAATGAAGGAAATGAGTCGGTCACAAATTGTGACCAACTGAAATTGAAATCATCAGATGGTAAATATTATAAAACTGATGTAGTTGACATTGAAGGAATGTTTAGAATAATCGAATCAATTCCAAGTAAGAATGCTGAACCTATTAAATTATGGTTAGCAAGATTAGGAAGAGAAAGAATAGATGAAGTATTTGACTCATCAATAACAGTACAACGAGCAATAGATACATATCGAACTAAAGGATATGATGAAGAATGGATTATTAAAAGAATTAAAGGAATACAAGATAGAAAGAAATTAACTGATGTATGGAAAGAAGGAGGAGTAACAAGTGAGGTTGAGTTTGCTATATTAATGAAAGATATTTATAAAGAGTATGACAGCAGGTGAATATAAAGATTTTAAAGGACTTAGAAAAGAATCATTAAGAGATAATATGACTGATATTGAAGTTGTATTTGCTGACTTAGGTGAAATAGCAACGAGGGAACTTGTTAAAGTACGTAAACCTGTTGGTTTGAAACAAAATAAAGAAATTGCTAAAACAGGTGGACGAACAGCAAAGGTTGCAAGAAATGAATTAGAAAAAAATTTAGGAAAAAGTATAATTAGCAAAGAAAATGAATTACTATATAAATATATAGATGATAGTTTTATGATAGAAACTAAAGAATAAGTAATAGTATAATGTTTTAATTAATGATACAATAATTATGGTGAATAATATGATTAGAAAATATGCTGAGTTATTTGATTTAGAAAAAACAATTGCTAAAGGTTTATTTGAAAGAGTAGATAATCCTTGGGAAGTATTACCATTAATTAAAAATTATATTCTTGAAATAATACCTTCTTTAGGAGATGATTATATCAAACTAAAAGATGATGTTTATGTTCATAAAAGTGTTAAGATAAATCCTAGTGCTTATATAGAAGGACCAACTATAATATGTGAAGGCACAGAAATAAGACATAATGCTTATATAAGAGGTTCTGTGATAATTGGAAAAAATTGTGTTATAGGAAACTCTACTGAAGTTAAGAATTCTATACTTTTTGATGGAGTTAATTGTCCTCATTTTAATTATGTAGGTGATTCAGTTTTAGGTGAGAATGCTCATACTGGAGCAGGTGTAATACTATCAAATGTAAGAAGTGATAAGAAGAATGTAAAAGTTGAATCTATAGAAACTAATTTAAGGAAAACGGGAGCTATAGTTGGAGGTAATGCAGAGATAGGATGCAATAGTGTAGTGTGTCCTGGCACTATAATAGGAGGGAATACAAGTGTATATCCACTTACTATGGTAAAGGGTGTTATACCAAGTAATTCTATAGTTAAAACTACTAATGAGATTGTTAAGAAGAAGTAATAAACTTCTTTTTTTGTAAATAGAATTTATAAGTATTGACAAATGAATGAGTATTCAACTATAATATTAATAGTTGAAAGAATATTCAACTAAAGGAGTATGTATGTCTAAGAATGAATTTATATGTGATTGTAATATAATACATCAAGAAGCAGTAGATGAAGTTAATAAAGATATGCCAGAAGAAAATACATTTAATAATCTTGCTGACTTATTTAAATTAATTGGAGATACTACAAGATGTAGAATACTATTTGCACTTGATGAAAGAGAAATGTGTGTTTGTGATATAGCGAATGTACTTAGTATGACAAAGTCAGCTGTATCTCATCAACTAGCAACTCTTAGAAGAAGTGGAATAGTAAGATGTAGAAAAAGTGGTAAAGAAGTATATTATACTTTAGATGATGATCATATAGTTAAATTATTTGAAATTGGACTTGAACATATAAAACATAGAAGTTAGAAAGAAGGGTATAAATGAAAAATTATAAGTTTAAGATTGAAGGATTAGATTGTGCTAATTGTGCTAATGAGTTAGAAAGTGCTCTTAGTGAAATAGATATTATTAGTAATGTTAGTATTAGTTTTATGACTGAGAAGTTATCATTTGATTGTGATAGTAAAAATATAGATGAAGCAATTAAATTAGTTAAAAAGACTATAAAGAGAGAAGAACCAGATGTAACTATTGAGGAATTATAATGAATAAAAAGATGAAAAAACAACTATATAGAATTATAGTATCAGGAATACTTTTATTATTTTCTATATTGGTAGATATTAATGTTAAATATATAAATAGTATTATATTTATAGTAGCTTACTTAATAATAGGTTATGATATTTTATTAAAAGCATTAAAGAATATAAAACGAGGTAAAATATTTGATGAAAATTTCTTAATGTCAGTAGCTACTGTTGGTGCTTTATGTATTGGTAATTTGCCTGAAGCAGTTAGTGTTATGTTATTTTATCAAGTAGGTGAGTTATTTCAAAGTTATGCTGTTAATAAAAGTAGAAAATCAGTTGCTAGTTTAATGGATATTAGACCTGATTATGCTAATGTAATTAGAAATGATAAGCATATTAAAGTTGATCCAAATGAAGTAAATATAGAAGAGATTATACTTATTAAACCTGGTGAAAAGATTCCTTTAGATGGTGTAATAGTAGAAGGAAGTTCTATGCTTAATACACTTGCTCTTACTGGTGAAAGTGTGCCTAGAAGAGTAGAAAAAGGGGATGAAGTATTAAGTGGATGCATTAATAATGAAAGCGTTTTAAAAGTAAAAGTAACTAAGAAGTTTGGTGAATCTACTGTTAGTAAGATACTTGATTTAGTAGAGAATGCTAGTAGTAGAAAATCTAATTCAGAAGCATTTATTACTAAGTTTGCTAAATATTATACTCCTATAGTATGTGGCATAGCTTTGGTACTTGCTGTGTTTCCGCCAATAATATTGAATCAAGAATTTAATACTTGGATATATAGAGCATTATCATTCTTAGTAGTGTCTTGTCCATGTGCATTAGTTGTATCAATTCCACTTAGTTTCTTTGGTGGCATAGGTGCTTCTTCTAGTATTGGAGTACTAGTAAAAGGAAGTAATTATTTAGAAGCACTATCTAATATAGAAATAGTAGTTTGCGATAAAACTGGTACACTAACAGAAGGAGTATTTAAAGTTCAAAAGATAAATGCTATATCTATGAGTGATGAAGAATTACTTAAGTATGCTGCTTATGCTGAGAGTTTTTCTAATCATCCAATAGCTATGTCATTAAAAGAAGCATATCATAAGAAAATTGATAGTAAGAAAGTAACTGATACTAAAGAAATATCAGGTAAAGGTGTAGAAGCTAAAGTATATGGTAAAAAAGTATTAGTTGGTAATGATAAGTTAATGAAAGACATGAATATCAAATATGATAAGTGTGATAATATAGGTACTATCGTATACGTTATAGTTGATAATAAATATTCTGGTTATATTGTTATATCTGATAAGATAAAGGATGATTCTTATGAAGCAGTTAAAGGCTTAAAAGCAAATAATGTTAAAAAGTTAGTTATGCTCACTGGAGACAAAAAAGATATAAGTAAAGTTGTTAGTGAAGAATTGAAGTTAGATGAATATCATAGTGAATTACTTCCTCAAGATAAAGTTAAATGTGTTGAAAAACTTATGTTGGAAAAATCAAAAGATGGAAAACTTTTATTTGTTGGGGATGGAATAAATGATGCTCCTGTACTTGCACTTTCTGATATAGGTGTTGCGATGGGTGGTCTTGGAAGTGATGCTGCGATTGAAGCTGCTGATGTTGTTATTATGACTGATGAAATTTCTAAGATTAGTAAGGCTATTTCAATATCACGTAAAACAATGAGAATAGTAAAAGAAAATATAGTATTTGCTATAACAGTTAAGATAGCTGTACTTGTGTTATCTGCTTTAGGAATTGCTACTATGTGGTCTGCAGTATTTGCTGATGTAGGTGTTTCAGTAATAGCAATATTAAATGCACTTAGAATACTAAGAGTAAATAAGTAAAGTACTAGAAATAGTACTTTTGTTTTGGTATAATTTTTATGGTGATAAGCATGGAACATATGATGAGATTACATAAAAAACCATTTGAATTAATAAAAAGTGGAAGTAAAACAATAGAGTTAAGACTTAATGATGAAAAAAGACAATTGATTAATGTAGGAGATGAAATTACTTTTGAAAATAGAAGTAATGGAGAAAAGATTCAAACTGAAGTAATAGAATTACATAAGTATCTTAGTTTTGAAGAACTTTATAAAAATTTTGATAAAGTTTCTATGGAATATAAAGAAGATGAAGAAGCAGATCCTAAGGATATGGAACAATACTATAGTAGTGAAGAACAATCTAGATATGGTGTTGTTGGGATAGAATTGAAGTTGAGGAAGTAATATGGAAATTTTAAATAGTTGGAAATTTTGGGTGGTATTATATTTAGTTTCTGCTGTTGTGTTTGCTCAAACTTTTAAAAAAGCAAATCGTAATATGAAAAGTGCTGGAGCATTAACAATATTACTTGAAGTGTTTACTGCATTTTTTGCATTATTTTTTATACCATTTTTTGATTTTACTTGGCCTACAGATACAAGCGTATATTTAACATTACTTGTGGTTGTGAGTATATATGCGATTACTGATAGACTTAATATAGAAGCAAGATATGGGCTTGATCCTTCAGTGTTTAGTATGTTAAAACAATTATCTACTGTGTTCTTAATAATACTTGGATTTATATTTTTAAAAGAACAAATTGTACTTAAGAAAATTATTGGTTCTGTTATAATAATATTTGCTAATGTGTTACTTGCGTTTGATAAAGGTAAAATAAGATTTAATAAATACTTTATAATGAGTTTTGTATCTAATTTCTTATTTGCTGTTGCGATGCTTATAAATGTAAATATATCAAATTACTTTAATTTAGCTATATATACAATATTTACAGTGTTTACACCGTCTATAATAATAGCTATAGTTGGAAAACATAGTGTTAAAGAATTAAAGAGTGAGTTTAAAAGATATGATAAAAAGAATTTCTTACTTGCAGCATTTACTTGGTGTTTGATGCTAATTGCATCTGTTCGTGCATATCAGTTAGGTAATGTTACTTTGATAGCACCACTTCTTACGTTAACATCAATACTTAATACTATGTATGAATACTTTGTGTGCAATAATAAGAGTAAATTCTTACAGAAAGTTATAGCATCTATACTTATTATATTAGGTGTTATTATTATAAAAATGTGAGGTGAAATTATGAAAGCGTTAACTATAAAAGTGCCTTGGGCTTCATTAATAATTGAAGGATATAAAAAATATGAGTTTCGTAGTTGGAAAACTAAATATAGAGGCAAAATACTTATACATGCTGGATGTAGTGTAGAAAAAGATATGATGGAGAAATTTAAAGATTATGATATTAATATTAAACCTGGATATATTATAGGAGAAGCTATTCTTACTGATTGTATACTAGTTGATGAAAAATTTAATAAAGAACTACGAAATATAGATCCTATTGTGTATGGAAAAAGTAATCACGCTGAAACATATGCTTGGAAACTTGAAAATATAGTTAAGTATGAAGAACCAATACCTTGTAAAGGTAAACTTGGTTTATGGAATTATGAATTATAATCTTTACAAATAATAAGTGTTATGGTATATTATCTAAGCACTTATTTTTTTATGTGTGATAGTGTGACAAAAGGGGATGAAAAAATGAAAAAAACAAAGATAATATGTAGTATAGGACCATCTAGTTGTAATATTGAAACTATGACTAAAATGGTTTTAAATGGAATGAATACTGCTCGTATTAACTTTTCTCATGCAACTATGGAAGAAAGAGAAAATGTTGTTAGAGTAGTAAATGAAGTAAGAAAAAATACTGGACTTTATATAGGTATTTTATATGATACTAAGGGTCCTGAATTTAGAAATGGTTATTTAGAAAATGATTCTATAGAATTAGTTGAAGGCAAAACTATTAGAATGGTTAAAGAAGATGTTTTAGGTACAAAAGAAAGATTTTCTGTAAATCATCCTAAAGCAATTGATTCATTAAAAGTAGGAGACACAGTATTACTTGAAAATGGCCTTATGAAAATAGAAGTAATATCTAAGGAGGAAGATGGTGTTACTTGTAAAATAATTAATGGTGGTGTACTTGGAAATAAAAAGAGTCTTAGTGTTCCTGGAGTACACTTAGATATACCATTTATATCTAAGGAAGATGATGATGATATTAGATATGCTTGTAATCATGAGGGAGACTTTCTAGCTTTGTCATTTGTATCAACTAAAGAAGATGTGTTAGAAGCTAAAAAAATACTAGATGAAGAACATAGCAATATTAAAATAATAAGTAAGATTGAAAGTACTACTGGAATAGATAATTTAAGTGAAATAGTTAGTGTATCTGATGGTATTATGGTTGCTCGTGGAGATTTAGGAGTTGAAGCACCTATGGAAGCAATACCTTATTTACAAAAAGAGATTATTGATGAATGTAGACGTCAAAATAAATTTTGTATTGTAGCAACTGAAATGCTTGAAAGCATGAAACATAATGCTAGACCTACAAGAGCAGAAGTATCTGACATATTTAATGCTGTTATAAATGGTACTGATGCTGTTATGTTAAGTGGAGAAACAACTACTGGTAAATATCCTGTTGAAACAGTTACTTACATGTCAAATATATGTAGTGAAGCTGAAAAACATTTTGATTATAAATATTCTTCTAAATATATTAAGAAAGATATAGCTGGCGCTATAGCAAATAGTGTGTTCGATGCTGCTAATTTATTAGATACTAAATTAATAGTTGCTGCTACTATGAGTGGAAACAGTGCTAGATTAATTAGTAACTTGAGACCTAGAAATTTAATACTTGCAACAGTACCAAGTAAAAAAGTAGCATATAGTTTAGCATTAAATAGTGGAGTATATCCAGTTGTAACAGAAGTATATGATTCAACCGATAGAATAATAGAAGATGCTAAAAATAGATCAAAAGAATTCATGGAATTAAAAGAAAATGATATGATTATTGTAACTGGTGGATTTCCAAATGATACTGAAAATAAAAAAACTAATTTTATGAAAATAGAAGAGATATAAGTGTAGAATACTTATATCTTTTATGTTATAATTGTTTTAGAGTTAATGTCATAAGGAGAGGTATTTATGTTGATTTTAGGTATTTGTGATGTTCCAGAAGTAATAGAAACAATGAGAATTGTTAATATAGTTATATTGATTCTTAAAATAGCTGTACCAATTATACTTATAGTTTCTGGTATGGTAACTTTTATGAATTCAATAAAGGTAGGAAATGAGGATTTACTTTCTAAGGCTAAAAAGTCTTTACTTATTAAGTGTATAGCTGCAGTGTGTGTTTTTTTGGTACCAACTATAGTTGATGTTTTAGTTGATATATCAGGTCCTGATAATGAATTTAGAGCTTGTTTAGAGGCTAATGCTTATATTGATTATAATGATAATGAAACATATACAATACTTTCTAGTATTGAAGAAAAAAACGATACAATAAATTATAGATATTAAATTAATAAAGGGGATTTATGATAAATATAGTTTTATTTGAACCAGAGATACCTGAAAATACAGGTAATATAATGAGAACATGTGTGGCTACTAATAGTCATTTACATTTAATCAAACCTTTAGGATTTAGTCTTGAAGAAAAATATATTAAAAGAGCTGGTGTTAATTATATAGATAAATGTGTATATACAGTATATGAAAATATAGATGATTTTTTTGAAAAAAATAAAGGAGAATATTATTTTTTAACTAGATATGGACATAAACCACATACTAGTTTTGATTATAGTGATAAAGATAAGAACTATTATTTCTTTTTTGGAAAAGAAAGTACTGGAATACCACCTCGTATATTAAAACCATATATAGATAGATGTATGAGAATGCCTATGACTGATAATGTTAGAGCTCTTAATTTATCTAATACAGTAGCAATAATGACTTATGAAGCTTTAAGACAACAAGGTTATCCAGGCTTATTATTTGATGAACCACATAAAAGTAAAAATTTTATAGAAGAAAGTGAGTAATCACTTTTTATTTGGAGGAAAATATGGCAATAACTAAAACAAATTTTGTAGATTATACTAGATGTAGAAGATATAGTGCTCTTGAAAATATTAGAAAAGAAAAGTTAGATTCTAAAATGACTTTAGAAGAATATATGAAAGAGAATGAAAAAGAAGAATATAGAGAACTCTTAGGATCTATGTTTGAAAGTACTGATGAAGGTGATACAGATTTAACTAAAAAGGAAGATAAAGAATTATCTGCGATGATGAAATATTATAAAGAAGTTGAACTTGAAAGTGCTTTTAAGGCTAAAAAAATATTTAATGGTAAATTTGTTTATAGTGAAAATACATATAATCAAGAATCTTTTGATTTTGTTCATAATGGTATAAGATATTTATGTTATGTAGATATTTATAATGAAAGTGATGATGAAATTAATATTATAGAAGTTAAGTCTACTACTAGTAGAAACTATATAGAAGGTTTAAAGTATGGAGAGAACTCTAAAGAAAAAAGAGATATGTTTATACTAGAAGATGGGATATATAGACTTAACAAACCTAGTGGTGGTAGTGAAAAATTAATAAAGAAATTTAATGAAAAATATAAAAAGTTATTTGATAGATATAGTGACGTTGGACGTTATGTTTTTGATTTAGCAGTTCAGAGATATATAATAGAGAATGATTTAAAGAATCATAATATTAATAAAAATGTTAACTATTATTTATCGGTACTTAATCATAATTATGTATATGATGGATATATGGTTGGAAGTAAAAGAATTTATAGAACAATAGATGGTGAAGATATAGTTAGTTTCTTTGATATGAATGAGATTACTAAAAAATATATGCCTATTATAGAGTCTATGGTGAAAAATCTTGAAAATAATATTTATAATCCTGATTCTAGTCCATGTAATGTAGGAGTTCATTGTTCATATAAAGAAAAGTGTGAATGTAAATATAGAAGCATTTGTTATAAAAATTTACCAGAGTATAACGCTAGTTTTAATTATATTGGTTTTACTGATAGGATAGGTCTTGGACCAGATAAATATAATAAGTATGATTTAATAAATAATGGGTATTATAAATTAGATGATATACCTTTAGAATGGTTACAAAATAAACCTAACATGTTGATTGAAAGAGACTGTTATGATAATAATAAAACATATTTAGATAAAGAAAAAATAAAGGCTATGTTTGATACTTTAGAATATCCAATATATCATTTAGATTTTGAAAGTTTTCCATGTCCAATGCCTAGATTTAAAGGAGAAAGACCATATACTCAATCATGTTTTGAATTTAGTTTGCATATAGAACGTGAACCTGGGGTTTGTGATAAAGATGAAGATAACTATGTATTCTTAGCCGAAACTTTAAATGATGAAAGACTAGAAATGGTCAAAGAAATAGTTAAAAGAATAGATCCAAATAAGGGTACTATGTTTGCTCAAAATGTTACTTTTGAAAGAAGTCGCTTAAAAGAACTTGCATATATATTCCCAGAATATACGGAACATTTGCTTAAAATAGTAGAAAAATCTACTGATTTATTATATTTCATTAAGAATAATCAAAGTATATATGAAGAGTTAGGGTTTGATGAAGAGAGAAGTAAACTAGTAAATTTTTATCATAAAAATTTAAGTGGAAGTTATTCTATTAAAAAGACTTTACCTGTACTTAGTGATTTAACATATAAAAATCTTGAAGTTAAAAATGGTACTGAAGCATTAGTGACATATTCTTTATATGATGATATGACTCCTGAAGATAGAAAGAAAGCCCAAGATAATTTAAGAGTGTATTGTAAACAAGATACTTGGGCTATGGTTGTTATATTAGATGCTTTACGAAAACTTGTAAATGAAAAAGAATAAATAAAAATATATATGAGAAAGTGTGATATTATTAATTTATGAAAGATAGAATGAATAGAAAAGTTTTTATTGTTATATTTGTTATAGTATTTGTATTAGTACTTTTAGGTGCTTTATTAGGTTACTTATATAGAGACTATAATAATAAGTTAGAAGATACTACTCATAAGTTTAATGTTCCTGTGTCTAAATATATGATAGTAGATGGAACTATGGTAACAAGTGAGATGGTAGAGATTAAAGAAATGATTCTTGATAGTACAGATGGAATAGTTATGAATATTAATGAAGTAGTTGGTAAGTGTGTTAAGAAAGATACTAAGGTAGATGCAAAAAGTACATTTAAAACTAGTGATTTGGAAGATTGTGGTGTAACAAATGAAAATTAAAAAAATACTTAGTTTAATACTTATAACTATAATGCTTACTGCTTGTGGTAAAAATAAGATGACTATTAAAATAAGTGATGATAAGAGTGACTTTAAAGTAGAAGAAAAAGAAAAATATATAGAAATAAAATATCAAGATAAAACTTTTAATTTAAGTAATTATGAAGGTGAAACTAAAGAGTTAGTTATAATACCTGGATGTACTATGGATGAAGATTATGTTAGTGTTACATTACTTACTAGTGATAACTTATATTTTATAATGCTTGATGATGAAGATATATCTAGTGAAGAAAATGACTTTAACTTTACATTAATTAGTAATAGTAAAAATATTTCTAAACTTGATTATAATAAAGATATTGAAAGAACTAATGAAGAATTATTATACTGTTTTAGAAATGTAGAAATAGACTATATAAATGGTAGTAAGAAAACTATACTTATGTCATATGATGATAATATAAAAAAGATATATCATTTAGTAAGTTTTAATTAATTGTAAATTTAATGTAAAAAAATGTGTATATTTGTTGTATAGAACTTTATAATTGGTTATATTATTAGTGTAGGGAGATGGTGGAAAGTGATATATCCTTCAATAGACAGATTATTAAATATTGTTGACTCTAAATATAAGTTAGTACATATAGCTGCTGATAGAGCCAAAGTTATGAAAGAACATAAACATTTTCAAATGCCTGAGAGTGAATATGTTTCTAAAAAAGAAATTGGGAGGGCATTAGAAGAAATAGATAGAGGGTTAATTACAATTAAGAATAATTAATTCTTTTCTTATAATAAAAATCTTTTAATTATATTTAGAGATATTACTTATGTTTAGTGATATCTCTTTTTATTTTAAAATTTGATAGCTTTTAAGAATTGTTAGTTATACTAGCAATTTTTATTAAATTGTGGTAAAATACTTTATAGCATTTAAACTTTTAAAGGGAGTGATATTATGAGTAAAATTAATATAATGAGTTTAGGTGGATTAAACGAAAATGGTAAGAATTTATATACAGTAAATGTAGATGGTCATCTATTTATTTTTGATTGTGGTATGAAGTATGCGCCTGATAAAATGTATGGTGTAGATTATGTAATACCTGATTTTTCATATTTAGTTGAACATGAAAAAGAAATAGTAGGATTATTTATAAGTCATCCTCATCGTGAGAATATGGGAGCACTTACTGATTTATTAAAAGCATTACCAAATTTAAATGTGTATGCATCAAATTACACAAGTGAAATAATAAAATATGAGTGTTCAGTAGATAAGGTAGAAATTAAAAATTTACATACTATTAAAGCACATAGAAAAATAGATATAACTAACAATTTGAGTGTATTCCCATTTAGTGTTACACATAGTAGTCCTGAAACGTTAGGGTTTGCGATTAATACTGAAGATGGAGCAGTTATATATATGGCTGATTTTGTAATAGATCCAACTATGAATGGTTACTATGATATGGATTTAGGTAAACTTGCATATATAGGTAAACAGGGTGTACTTTGTTTAATGGCTGAAAGTGTGTTTGCTGAAAAGAAGGGACACACTAGTCCTAATCATAAACTTGAGGGGTTCTTTAAAAATGTAGTTGATAAAAATAAAGGAAGAATTATATTCACAGTGTTGCCACTTCATATTTATACTATGCAAGAGATATTTAATTCTTTAAAAGGTAAGAATAGAAAAGTTGTAATAATGGGTAAAGAACTTCATAATATAGTATCTTTATGTGCTAAGAATGGATACTTAGATATAGAAGAAGATATGATAGGTAATTTAACTGATTTAAAACAAGATAATACAGTTATACTTATTAGTAATGATAGAGAGACGCCATATTCTAATATAAATAGAATATTAAATGGTCATGATAAATTTATTACATTAGAAAAAACTGATACAGTATGTTTTGCTGAACCAAGTTATGATGCTTATGAAAAATTACTTGTAAGAATACTTAATGATTTAGCTATTAAGGGTGTTAATATAGTACAAATACCTAAAGATAAGAGTGTACGTCATCATGCATCTAGTGAGGACTTAATGCTTCTTGTAAAACTATTTAATCCAAAATATTATATGCCTATAAAGGGTGAATACAGATATCAAGTACAAAATGGAAATCTTGCATATAGTGTAGGAATACCAAAAGAAAATATTTTACTTAAAGAAAATGGAGATGTTGTTACTTTTGAAAATGGTGAACTAAAAGAAAATTTTGAAAGAGTATTTGTAGATGATATATTGATAGATGGCAACTTTAGTGAAGATGTTGGAGATGTTGTCTTGAAAGATAGAGAACTATTAAGTAATAATGGTCTTGTAGTAATATCTTCAACACTCAGTAAGAAAGATAAATCTATAATTATAGAGCCAGAAATAATTACTCGTGGATTTATATATTCTAAAGATAATAATGATATAATAAATGAAGTAAAGAAACTTAGTATGGAGATTATTAAAAATAATACTTTTTCTAATAAATATGCTGATTATGTTAAGATAAGAAATGAAATACGTGAAATAATTGGTCAATATTTATATAAAGAAACTCAATGTAAACCAGTAATACTAACAGTTATTCAAGAAATATAGGAGGAAAGAATGATATATTTAGATTATAGTGCGACTACACCAGTAGACGAAAGAGTACTTGATTCTTATTGTAAAGTTACTCGTGAATTTCCAGGGAATGCTAATAGTATTCATACTCTTGGTGTTAAGTCTAAAGAATTATTAATGCAAGCTACTAATCAAATAGCTGAGATACTTAATTGTCATCCAAAGGAATTGATATTTACTAGTGGGGCTAGTGAAAGTAATACTACTGCTATTAAGGGTGTTGCATTTAAATATAGTAACCGTGGTAAACATATTATAACTAGTAAGCTTGAACATAAAAGTGTTTTAGAAGTTATGGGATTTTTAAGTAATATAGGTTATGAAGTCGATTTTGTTAATATAAATGATAATGGTCAAATAGATTTAAAGCATTTAGAGGAGCTTATAAGAGAGGATACTATTCTTGTAAGTATTTGTGCAGTTAACTCTGAAACTGGGTTTAAACAACCTTTAAAGACTATTAGACAAGTTATTAATAAGAAGAATCCTAATGTTATATTTCATAGTGATTTAACACAAGCTTTAGGTAAGACAAGATTCTATCTTAGCGACTTAGATTTAGCTAGTTTTTCAAGTCATAAAATATATGCTCCTAAAGGAATAGGAATTTTATATAAGAGACGTGATTTACAAATAGATACATTAATATATGGTACTACAGAGAATTGTCCATTTAGAGGTGGAACTCCTGCATTACCACTTATAGTATCATTTTCTAAAGCTATGAGACTTATTAATGATAAGTTAGAATCTAATATAAAGAAATGTGAAAAACTTAAAGCAGAATTATTGAAAGGACTTTCTAAGTATCCAATACAAATAAATTCTAATGATTTATGTGTACCTCAAATAGTTAATTTTAGTTTATTAAAGATTAAATCAGAGACTTTTGTACATGCTCTTGAAAGACATGAAATATATGTATCTACTACTACTGCTTGTTCTAGTTTAGAAGAAAGTACTGTATTAAAAGCATTAAGTCATGGTAATAAAGATGTAAGTACTACATCTATTAGAGTTAGTTTAAGCCATTTAACTACTATGGAAGAAGTACATAAATTCTTAGAAGTATTTGATAAAGTATGGAATGAGTTATTGTTAAAATGAAAAAAGTAATATTAATAAAATATGGTGAATTAACTACTAAAAAAGATAATAGAAATTTCTTTATAAATAAACTTAAAAATAATATATTTGATAAGATAAGTGATTATAATTTTGAAATACAAGATGATTATTATAGAATGTTTATAATTCCTAATGAAGATGACATTGATGGAATAGTTAATATTCTTAAAAATATATTTGGTATTCATGAAATAGTAGTTGCTTATATGAGTGAAATAGTTAGCGAAGAAGATATACTTAAATGTTCTTTAGAAGTAATGAAAAATGAAGAATTTAAGACTTTTAAAGTAGTAACTAATAGAAGTGATAAGAAGTTTCCAATTAAGTCAATGGATATGAATAATATAGTAGGTGGACATATTCTTAAGAATATTGAATGTAGTGTTGATGTACATAATCCTGATGTTTACTTGAATATAGAAATAAGAAGTAATGCTGTTTATTATTATATAAAAGGAGTTCCTGGACTTGGAGGGTACCCAGTTAGTACTCTTGGACGTGGACTTTTGATGTTAAGTGGTGGAATAGATTCTCCTGTTGCTGGATATATGACTATTAAAAGAGGTGTAGAACTTTATTACTTGTACTTTGAAAGTAGGCCTCATACAAGTATAGAAGCTCGTAATAAAGTAATAGAGCTTGCAAGAAAACTTGAAAAATATAATTCTGATGGTAAATTAATGGTAGTAAATTTTACTAAAATACAGGAAACAATATATAAGAATCTTGATACTACATACTTAATAACTATTATGAGAAGAATGATGTATAGAATAGCTGAGAGGGTTGCTAAAAAGAATAAATGTTTAGCTATAGTAAATGGTGAAAGTGTAGGACAAGTAGCAAGTCAAACATTATCTAGTATGGTAGCTGTTAATGATGTTACTAATTATCCAATCTTGAGACCTTTATGTTCTTTTGATAAATTAGATATAATTGAAATATCTAAGAAAATAGATACTTATGAAACATCTATACTTCCATATGAAGACTGTTGTACTGTGTTTGTTCCTAAACATCCAGTAATAAATCCAAATCTAAAATATATTTATGAAGAAGAAGCAAAGATAGATTTTGAACCATTACTAAAAGAAGCTGTTGATACTATAGAAGTAGTAGATTTAAAAGAAGTAAGAAGTGAATATTTATAACAAAATAAAACCTGGAAAATTCCAGGCTTTTTGTTTATCTATCAACTGCGTCAGTTTGAGGTTTGAATCCAGCTTCAATTAGTTCATCCATAGTAACGATACCATTATTTAAGGCTTCTTTTATGTTATATCTTTTACCATTAACAGTAACTATAACATATTGACTCTTTATACAATTGAAGTAATATCTTTTATAATAGTATTCAATAGCTTGAGCACAATTCTTACCAGCACTTGTATCAGTAATAGTTATTTTCTTTTTATTAGTGTCATCTGATGGCTTAGTTGGTGTTGTAGGTGTTGTTGGAGTTGTTGGTTCTTCAGGTTTAGCTGGTTCAGTTGGAGTGGTAGGTGTTGTAGGTTTAGTTGGCTCTGTTGGATTAGATGGTTCAGATGGTGTAGTAGGTTCTTCTGGTTTAGTTGGTTCAGTAGATGTTGTTGGTTCTTCACTTGGGTCGTCTGTAACACTCTTTTTAAGCGGTTTAAATCCTGCTGCGATTAATTCGTCCATAGTAACAATTCCATTATTTAAAGCTTCTTTAATTGTATATTCTTTACCATTAACAGTAACTATAACATATTGACTTTTAATACAAGTAAAATAATAATCTTTATAATAATATTCTATAGCATCTGCACAATAAGTTCCTTCACTTTTATCAGTAATTGTAATAACTTTTTTATTTTCATCTACTGGACAGTTAAATTTAGTACCTTTAAACTTATAAACTTTTTTACCATTACAGTCATAAATATCATAAAGTATAGAGCTTTGTTTAGTATCACTTTTGTTTATTAAAAACATAGGTTTTCCATTAAATGCTAAAACATTTAATAGATCTATTGTAACTAGTAATACTATAGCTGATGCAACCACTATAACTCCTTTTGTAACAATTTTTTTAGAAGATTCTTGATTTTTCATATTTTTCCCTTTCTTTCGAAAGTAATTATATCATAAGTATTAATTTTTGTAAATTTCACATACTATGTAATGGAGGAGAGTATGATATTAAATAACCGTTATAGTAAAAAAAATAAATTATTATATAAAATGAAAATAATGAATAGTAGAAATCAAGAATATGAGTGTGACTATAAATATCAATTTGATAGATTAGAGAAATATAATGATAAGAAAATAATTAAAAATAAAGTTTAAAGTGGAATTAATGTTTCACTTTTCTTTTATTCTTTGTTATAATATAAAAGAAAAGAAAGAAGGAAACATTAAATGAAAATATTATGTGTTAATGCTGGTAGTTCTTCTTTAAAATTTCAATTAGTTGAAATGCCTGAAGAGAAGTTACTTATTAGCGGTTATTTTGAAAAGATTGGTTTAAAAGATAGTTTTTGGACTACTAAAGTAAATGGTAAAAAGTATAAAGAAACTAAATATTTAAAAAATCATACTGAGGCTGCTAATGCTTTAATCGAAGAATTATTAAAATATAAAGCAGTAGAGAGTTTAGAAGAAATTAAAGGTGTAGGACATAGAGTTTTACATGGTGGTGAAAAGTATAGTGATTCAGTATTAATTACTGATGAAGTTATTGAAGATATTAAGTCATTAACTAAATTAGGTCCTCTTCATCATCCAGGAAATTTAGCTGGTATTGAAGCAATGCAAAAAGCACTTCCAGGTGTACCTATGGTTGCTGTATATGATACTGCATTCCATCAAACTATGCCTAAAGTAAATTATATGTATCCAGTACCTATGGAATGGTATACTAAATATGGTGTACGTAAATATGGTTTCCATGGAACTAGTCATAAATATATTACATTAAAGATGAAAGAAAAATTAGGTAAAGATGATGTAAATCTAATTATTTGTCATATTGGTAGTGGCGCATCTATAAGTGTTATTAAAGAAGGTAAGTGTTATGATACTACTATGGGTATTAGTCCACTTGATGGATTAATGATGGGTACTCGTAGTGGAGCAATTGATCCTTCAATTATAGAATATGTTGCTAAAGAATCTGGGGAAGATATTGAACAAATTACTAATGATTTAAATAAGAAAAGTGGACTTCTTGGTATAAGTGGATTTAGTGATTGTAGAGATGTTGAAGAAGCAGCTGCTAAGGGTGAAGAAAATGCCATATTAGCACTTGATATGTATAATGATCGTATTGCTAAATATATTGCTGAATATTATATTAAATTAGATGGAAAAGTTGATTCAATTGTATTCACTGCTGGTGTTGGTGAAAATGGTATTGAGGCACGTAAAGCTATTTTAGGAAGACTTAGTGCTTTAGGTATTAAGATTGATGATGATAAGAATGCTAAAATCGCTGGATTCAAAGACGAAGTAGAAGGAATTATTTCTACTGATGACTCTAGTGTAGTAGTAAGAGTTCTTCCAACTAATGAAGAAATTATGATTATAAAAGATACTTATAATCTAGTTAAATAGAAAGAAGTAATTAATGAATAATATTTATAAATCAATATATAATGAAATAAAGAAGTTTAAGAAGATTTATATTGCTAGACATATTGGGCCAGATCCTGATGCTTTTGGCAGTCAGATGGCTTTGAAAGACTCTATATTACTTACATTTCCAAGCAAGGAAGTGTATGCTGTTGGAACTACAGTATCAAGATTTAAATATTTTGGAAAAGTAGATAAAGTAAATAATTATGATTATGAAAATGCTTTATTAATAGTAGTTGATACTCCTGATAATAAACGTGTTGATATAGATAATTTTTTATCATTTAAGCATGTTATTAAGATAGATCATCATCCTTTAGTAGACAAATATAGTGATATTGAGTTGATTCGTGAAGACGCTAGTAGTGCTTCGGAACTTGTCTTAGAACTTATAAATAATACTAAACTTAAAATGAATGAAAGTATTGCTGGAAAAATATATATTGGTATAGTAAGTGATTCAAATAGATTCTTATTTAGTGTAAACTATAAGACTTTTGAATCAGTTGCTGAAATCATTAAGAAATATAAATTAGATATAGAAAAATTATATAGACTTGTGTATGCTAAACCTTTAAGTGAAGTAAGACTTATGGGATATATAGCATCTACTATTAAAGTTGATAAATATGGTTTTGGATATATAGAACTTGAGGATGATGTTATACAATCATTAAATTCTGATATATCTGCTGCATCTAATATGATAAATGATTTTAATAATATTAATGAAGTAATAGTGTGGGCATTTTCATCACATGATGCTAAAAATAATATGTATAGAGTTAATATTAGAAGTAGAGGTCCAGTAATAAATGAAATTGCTGCTAAATATAATGGTGGTGGACATAAATTTGCAAGTGGTGTTAGAACAAATTCTAAAGAAGTAGTTGAAAATATAATGAAGGATTTATCAAAGGCTTGTAAAGAATATATGGAAAGTGAGAAGAAATGATATGGAAGTTACTAAAGTAGATGATCCAATTATTGCTGTTAGAATTAGCCAATATCCTGAAGATAAGAAAAATGAGTTCTTATGTTTAGGAAGAAGTAATGTTGGGAAAAGTAGTTTTATAAATACTATAATAAATAGGAAAAATCTAGCTAGAACAAGTTCTAAGCCTGGTAAAACTACTACGTTAAACTTTTATAAAGTAAATGATGAATTCTATATAGTAGATGTGCCTGGATATGGTTATGCAGCTACTAGTAAAAAACAAATTGAAAAATTTGGAGTAATGATAGAAGAGTATCTGAAACAAAGACAATACTTAAAACATGTCTTCTTACTTATAGATTATAGACATAAACCAACTGAAGATGATGTACTCATGTATAAATTCTTAAAATATTATAATTTACCAGTTACAATAGTTGCTACTAAATATGATAAAGTAAATAGATCACTTAGAGCAAAACAAGATGATTTAATTAAAAATACTTTAAATCCAGCATTAGGAGATGAAATCATTAATTTCTCTAGTGTTACAAAGATTGGTAAAGAAAGAATTTATGAAATTATAGAAAATTATTTTGAAAAATAGTTGAAATCAAACCTTTATTCTATTATAATTGATATATATAGAATAGAGGTTTTTAATATGAATAAAAAGGGTTTTACTTTAACTGAATTGTTAGCTGTAATTGCTTTGATTGCTTTAATTACTATTATTGCAGTACCAAGTGTAATTTCAATTAATAAGAGAATTAATAAAAGAGTTTATAATACTAAGGTAGAGCAAATAGTTAGTGCTGCTGAATTATATGGAACTAATAATCCAGATATCTTTAATGGTAGAAGTGAAGTTAAAGTATATGTTAATGAACTTATTAATGCTGGATTTGTTTCTATAGATAAAGGTAATAATGATGATGTTTGTTATGAAATATCTAGTCCTGAATTTATGAGTGATAAAGGTTGTATTGTTGATCCTGTTAATAAAAAATCTATGAATGATAGCTATGTTATTATTAAGAAAGAAGCTGTTGGTGTTTCTGCTACGTTTGGAGGAGAAACTTCTACTATAACTAATGGATCTTTAGTAGAACAAGTATGTAAAAGATTTATGATGGGTATGTTCGTTGGTAAATATGGAACAGGTGAAAACGATTATTGTGGATGTGTTTATAAAGATGGAAAACCTGTTAAACTTGCTAAATTGGTTACAAGTAATGGAAAACTTGTTAAATCAGATGGTTTATATGTTGTAAGTAGTGATTCTGGAGATAGAGTTAACGCTTGTATAATCGCAGGAGATGAATCAAACAACTATTTAAGTTATGGTGGAACCATGTGGAGAGTTATGGGTGTATATGATATCTATGGTAAAACTGATGGTGGAGACTTGGTTACTAAAATAATTACTAATGATAATATAGATGTTCAATAAGATAACGAAAGTTATCTTTTTCTTTTTTGTAAATATACTTTCAAAGTTTGATTTTTATGTGAAATATTTGTATAATGTTATTAGAGGTGTTTTATGATAGGGTTTTACGATTATACAGTTATATTAACATACTTAGGTTTTTCTTCAGGTATGGTTGGTATATATTTAGCAGTTACAGGGAATACATTTTGGGCAGTAATGTGTTTAATGTTTTCTGGGCTTTGTGATATGTTTGATGGAAAGGTAGCTAGAACTAAGAAAAAAAGAACAGCTGAAGAAAGACATTATGGTATTCAATTAGATAGTTTATCTGATTTGGTATGTTTTGGTGTTTTACCTGCTTTAATAGGATATTCTTTAGGAATTAAATGCGGCTATTTAATACCATTATTAATTATGTATCCACTTGCTGCATTGATTAGACTTGCATATTTTAATGTACTTGAAATAACTAGAAATAGTAATACACCAGTAAAAGAATATACTGGACTTCCAGTAACATCATCTGCATTATTGTTTCCTTTTATATATATATTTAGAAAATTTTTAGGCAAATATTTTGTGTTAGTATATGGTATTTTATTATTTGTAGTAGCAATATTATTTGTTAGTAAAATTAAAATTAAAAAACCAGGTATTAAAGTAATGATAGGATTTATTATTATAGGTGTTATAGAAATACTATTAATTTTAGCTGGTAAGTTTCTATGAAATATATAGTTAGAGATAGAAATAGTAAAAAAAATATAATTATAGAGTCTAGTAAAACTCTTAATTTTTTTTACGATACGTTTATTGGAAGAATAATTTTAAAACCTTTTATTAGTAAATCTTTTAGTAATCTTATGGGTAAATATATGAATAGTAAATATTCATTAAAGAGGGTAGATAAATTTATTGATAAGAATGATATTAATGTATATGAATATTCTAAGCAAAAATATAGTTCTTATAATGATTTTTTTACTAGAAAGGTAGTTGCTGCTAAAAGACCTATTAATGCTCATAAAAATGCTTTTATTAGTCCTTGTGATAGTAAATTAACTGTATATAAAATTAATGATGATTTAACTCTTAAAATAAAAGATTCATATTATTCAATTGATACTTTGGTTGATAAGAAAATTATGAATGAATATAAGGGAGGATATGCTTTAGTATTTAGACTTGCTACTGATAACTATCATAGATATTGTTATATAGATAGTGGTACTAAGGGTAAGAATATTCATATTGATGGAGTATTTCACACAGTTCAACCAATATCTCTTAAACATTATAATTTTTATAAAACTAATACTCGTGAATATACTGTCTTAGATACTAATAATTTTGATAAAGTTATTGAAGTAGAAGTAGGTGCTTTAGGAGTAGGAAGAATAGTTAATAATCATGAAGAGTATAAATTTAAAAAGGGTGAAGAAAAGGGATATTTTGAGTTTGGTGGTTCTACTATAGTACTTCTTGTTAAAAAAAATATAATTACTATTGATGAAGATATTTATAATAATAGTTTAGAAGGTATTGAAACAAATGTTAAATATGGTGAAAAAATTGGAAGTAAGAAATAACTTCCTTTTTTTATAGTTTTGTGGTATAATATGATGCACTAATGGGGGTTAGTATGATATTTAGAAATAAAAGAGAATTGGATACTTATTTAAAAAGAAATTGTGAATTTATAAATTTTGGATCTAAAGGTAGTGCATATTATGATAAAAGAACTAAAGCAGTTATAAAAATATTTGATATGGCTTTAAGTGAAGAAGAGTATAGACATTTTGAATATAGAGATTTAGATTTTTTAAGATTTTCTGATGCATTAAATCAATCATATTTATTTCCTTATGAAGTAATTAGTTTAGATGGAAGAGATGTAGGATATTTTGCTCATGCTGCAAGAGGTAAATCTTTATATAAGCTAGATCCTTTAACTGTTAATTTAGATTCTATTAGAAGAGCATATATGGCTACTTTAATTGATATGAGAAATATATCAAGAAAGGGTATATTAACAGATGATCTTCCTTATAATACACTATTTTCTTCTGATACTGAGAGACTTTATATGGTTGATACAGATGATTATCATTTAGTAGAAGAAGATGTTGATAAAATATATCATGATAATGCTAGTCAATTATCATATACAGTTAAAACATTCTTGGTAGATGGATATTTTGATGATTTTATAAATGCTGATAAAGAATTAAGTGAATTATACAAAGATGGTGATTTATTATCATTTTTAAAAGCTTATAGAAAAAAATTATCTGAAAGAGTAGGCATGGAAATATCTACATTAGGAGATGCTAAAGAATTTCAAGATGAAGAACACTGGAGAGAATATATGAGAATATTATAAAAAAGTACTTAGTTAAAATTTTCTAAGTACTTTTTGTATGCTTCTTTAGAAGTCGTTTCTTCTATTTTATAATCTAATTTTTTTGTTTTACATAAATTTTTTAATATATAATCTGTAAAGTATGGATTTCTAATAAGTAGAGGACCTATTGTATGGGTTGCATATACATTTTTATAAGTAAATCCTTCTTTAGTATTTGTTCCATCGTTTGAATATGCTTCTTGTACTTCAAATAATGGTGTTTTAACATCATATATATAGTCACATCTATTTTGAAAACCAATTATTTCTTCTTTTATTAATTTTGTTTTTCCTCTTACTTCGCCAACAATTCTTTGATTTGACGCATCATTTGCATGTAATAATTCAGTTATATATTTAGTATGATATTTAAATATATCTAATGCATCTAACTTTTCTTCAAGTGTTTCAATATATTTTCCAAACATACACATTGAGTTACCAGTAAGAATTAAGTAGTTATTAGATTCTATATATTTTTCAAAATCATCTTTTCTTTTTAATATATCAGATAAAGCAAGTTTTAATGATTCTTCTGAACCACTTCCTATATAGATGATATCATATTTTTCAAAATCAATTTTATCATTTATACTTTTTAAATCTACTTTAACTTTTATATTACTTCTTTTTAGTTCTTGAACTATGCATCTTGTGTTAGCGTTTTCTCCATATAAGTTTAGAAGGTCATAATACAAGTGTAATACATTAATCATTATTTTCCTCCTCTATAATTTTTTTAAGTTGTATTTCTTTGTCAAAACATACCATTGAGAATATTTTACCAGTTGTTTTAGTTCTGATTGTTTCACTTAAGTTATCTAAGTTTTCTACTAGAATTATTTTGTCTTCATTAATACCTGCATATTCCATACGAACTTTCATATCATAACAGAATTTACCAATTAATATTATATTTTTAATATTTGAGTCATTTAATGATTCAAAGTCTATATCCCATATCCAAGAAATATCATTTTCTTTATATCTTCTACTTGAAGAATCAAAACCAAGTATTATAGTTTTATCTCCTTCTTGATGTAGAATGTAATCAAGCGATTGTTTGTAACTTAGATTGTTTTCATTCTTGCTTACTAACATTTGCCATTTTCTATTATCAAAATCGTATATTTCCATTCTTTTAGTTTTAATATTTTCGTCATTTAATACTTTTAATATATCTTCATCTTTAATTCCAATTTCATGTGTTAGAGCATAACAACCAGTTACGAAGTATACTGTGTATAAGAAGTTTGATGGTAGATGAACTATATTATCATTAATTTTAATTTGTTTATTATCTACGTCTATTTCTTTTGCTTCATAGTTTGGTTTACCACGATTGAAGTGATATTTAGGACAATGGTATGAACCAATGTGTCCATAGTGATAGAAATCATATTCAAGTTTTGAATTACAGATAGGGCAGTATGCAGCATCTAGATTATTAAGATTACTTGGTCTTGAATAATTATTTTCTTCCATACCATAAGTTGTAACTTCACCCTTATGATTAATTCTTATTCTATTTACGAACGGATCATCTACATTAAGAATTAGATGTGTTCCTGCTGGTATTGAACCTTTAATTGCATTATATATATTTTCTGGGTGAGCATTTCTTGGTGGTTGATCTCTTGTGATATTTGTAATCATTAAGTGAGTAGGAGTAATATATTCAAAAATATATTTTAGAAATTGTTCATCTAATTCCATAAGTAAAACGTCTGCTTTTAATTTACCACATAGTGATGAATTATTAAGTACTAAAGATGTTATACCATTGATAGTGTTACTTCCTTCTTTGTTATATACCACGTTGTATCCATTTTTAGTTAATATATTATAAGTAAGTTCTGTAGAACTACTTTTACCACTTGATCCAGTTATACCAATTACATACTTTGGTAGTTTAATTTTTTTAAGAATATTCTTATCAAGTTTACGAGCTATATTTCCTCCAATAACGCTTCCTTCGTGTCCAGTTAATTTACTTAGTTTATTAGCAAGTTTACATGATAAGATAACAATAAATCTCCACATATTTAATCACCTATCTATATTATATAACATTTTCATATATTTATAAAGTTTGGCGTAAATACGAGTGTAAATATTTGATGATATATTCACAATAAAAAATGTGAAGTTTGTGAAAAATAAATATTTTTTTATTTAATTAGTAGGTGATATATGCTGTTATGAATCTATGAAAGGAGTTGGATTATGAAGGGTGAGAAATCTAATAAGTCACTTATTATTTTAGTTGTTATATTTGCTTTAACTACACTTGTTTTAGGAGGACACGTTGCTTATGATAAATTTGTTTCTTCAAATGATAAAAAGTCGGATGAAGTTATTTGTAATAATAGTAATGTATCAATAAATCTTAATCAATTAGAAAAATATAAAAACTATAATGATAACAGTTATGGAACAATTGATTATTATTATTCAAATGAAATTAGAGTTTATTTAACTGCTGATGGAAAAGTAAAAATGATAAAAGATGGTGAAGAAACAGAAAAAAATATAACAAATTTAGAAAATGTTATTGATATTCTTGAAGTAAGTTATTTTGGAGATGTGAATTACTATTTTCTATTAAAAAATGGTGATGTTTATAATTATGATTTAGATAATTATGAAAGCAATATATTTACTGCTAGTAAAAATGAGAATGCTTCTAATATTCAACGTATTTTATCTTATTCATATGCACCAGCAGCTGCAACTGAATATGATAATTTAGTTATTGGTGTTACAAATACTGGTGAAAATATCATTATAAAGTAAATTATAATGTCTGAAAGGATTTTTAAGATCCTTTTTATTTTGAACAAAAAAGCCAACATTTCTGTTAGCTTGTTTATTTAACTCGTCCTTATAGTTCGAGTTTTTCTCTTAATGGTGACTCATATGGGATTTGAACCCATGAATGTCGCCTTGAGAGGGCGATGTGTTAACCATTTCACCAATGAGC
>CAKOJC010000007.1 GCA_934088535.1 uncultured Bacilli bacterium
GAGCTTTTTCTTTAAATCTATTCCTGTCTTTATCTAGCATGTTTGATAAGTCTGTTTGTTTTGCATTGGATAAAGAGTTTTGAACAACTGGACTTTCCCAACACTCGTATGTTGCTTCTTCTACATATGGTAATCTTATACTGATGTTTTCCATAAATTCCCCCCCTTTTTATCGAAATTGATTTGTATTATAGCATAGTTTAATACAAAATAAAAGAACTACGTAGAGTTCTTATTTTAGTTCTTTTAAATATTCGTGAAGTTCTTCTGCGACAGTTTGTGGTATTATTTCTGATAGTTCATAGACAGTTGCTTCTTTTATTTTAGAGACACTTCCATACTTTTTGATTAGTTTTTTACGTCTTACTTCACCAAGACCATTTATATTATCAAGTACACTTTGTATACTTCCTTTACTTCTTATTTCTTTATGATAATTTATAGTAAATCTATGTACTTCTTCATCTATTCTACTAAGTAGTCTAAATACATTAGATCTTTTATCAATATTTATTATTTCAAATGTATCTCCATCAACTATTGCTTCTGGACTATGATGATCATCTTTTTTAACACCTATTACTTTTATGTTAAGTCCTAGACTATCTAGAGTATCAAGACAAGCATTTATTTGATTAGTACCACCATCTACGATTATTAAGTCAGGTTTTACTAGTTTATCTTTTAGTACTCTAAAGTAGCGTCTATATATTACTTCTTTCATTGATGCGACATCATCATTCTTATCAAAAGATAGTTTAAACTTTCTATAGTTCTTTTTAGAAGGAAGTCCATCTATGAATGTTACCATACCTGATACTGTGAAAGTACCAAATAGGTTTGAGTTATCAAATGCTTCGATTATATGAAGATTATCAAGTTTTAATAAATCTTTTAATTCATCATTTGCTTTAGTGGTAAGTTCTTCATTACTATAGATTAGCCTTATTTCTTTATCATATTGTTCTTTAGCATTGTTATATGCCATATCAAATAGTTTCTTTTTAGGGCCTTTTTTAACTATTATAGCTTTAGTATTTATTATATTACTAAGAAGTTCTGTGTCTATTATTTCAGGAACTATTATTTCTTTTGGTACTATGTTTCTTTTACCATAGAAGGATGCTATATAATACTCTAGAGTTTCTTTTATATCATTAATGACTGGTATTATTTTATAGTTATTACCTACTAGTTTTCCATTTCTAATAAAGAATATTACTATACTTATATAACCATTATCAAAATAATAATTTATTACGTCTCTGTTAACGTTATCATCTAATTCTACGATAGATTGATTACTAAATACAGTTTTCATGTATCCTAGTTCGTCTACTAGTTCTTTACATACTTCGTAGTTTAGATTTTCTGAGTTTACTTGTATCTTTTCATTTATTTTATCTATAAGTAGTTTGTCATTACCATTTAAAATAGATAGTATTTCTGTTTTGATTTGTGTGATATCTATATCTTTATGTTCACAGTATCCAAGACATTCACCTATATGATAATAAAGACATACTTTTTTAGGCATAGTGTCACATTTCTTTAATGGGTAAAGTCTATTAAGTAAATTAACTAGTCTTCTGGCAGCATAGACATTCGGATAAGGTCCAAATAAATGACTAGACTTTTTATTTATATTTATTTCTCTTTTTACTAGTAAACGTGGATATTTTTCATTAGTGAATTCTATATATGGATAACTCTTATCATCACGTAATAATATATTATACTTTGGATCATACTTTTTAATTAAGTTTATTTCTAGTATGAATGCTTCTGTTTCTGAGTTAGTAACTATATATTCAAAATGATCTATTTCACTTACTAGTTTCTTAGTTTTACCTGTTACTCTACCAGTAAAATAGCTTTTTAAACGATTAAATAATATTTTAGCTTTACCTACATATATAACAACATTATCTTTATTATACATAAGATAACATCCACTTTTTTTAGGTACGTTTGCTAGTTCTTTATTAAATTTAATAGCCATAATATGCCTCCTTTGTTATTTTACCAAATTTATTATTAAAAATGAATGTTTGATTTTATTTTTAATTAATAATATAATTATGTCATGGAAAAGTTAAGTGAAAGTTTTATTGAAGTTAAAAAGTCTAAGTTTATTGGGCTTATGTATAGTGTTAATTCTATTGATGAAATAGATAAGATAATATCAAGTCTAAAAGAGGAACACAAAAAAGCTAGACATGTAGTCTATGCTTATAAAGTTGGTGGTCAAGAAAAGAATTATAGTGATAAAGAACCTAGTGGTACGACTCGAGGACTCTTAGATTTAATACATTATAAAAATTTAGATAATACATTAATAGTAGTAGTTAGATACTTTGGAGGAACATTACTTGGAGCTGGTCCTCTTACTCGTACTTATACTAAAGCTGCTAGTAGTTTAATTAAAGAACAGTGAACCTAGTATTTCCACTGTTTTTTTAATGCCTTTATTCATGAACTTTTCAATAAACATTCCAGTGTTATATCCAGTATTACTAATAACATTAGAATAATCTATTTTTTCATTTGTAATATAGTTTTCTAATTTTACATTCTTTCCTTCACTAATATCTTTTTCAAACTTTTTAACCGCTTCCTCAGTAAGAGTTGTTTTAGTATGAACTTTATATTCATAATAGCCTGTTTCTCCACTTATATAAAGAATTAGAAAAACTATAAATAGGAATAACATAATAATTAGAAAATAATTTCTACTAGATTGTTCTTCTTCCATTATGACTCCTTTATATAATCACTAATTATCTTAGCAAATACTTCCATAGTATTATTTAATTCTTCTAGAGTTGAATCTATACCACCTATTTTAACTAGTATTATTTTGTTATTTAAGTCTTGATTATAACTTATCTCTTCTCTTAGCGTTACTCCTCTACTTATGCCTTTATACTCATTATTTAACCTATTATTTAAGTTATCTGCGATGAGTTTATTCTTTTTATAATCTTTATTATCTGCTCCAATAATAAAAAGAATTCTTGCATACTTTTTATTATCCTTTTCGTATAAAGTATATTTATGTCTTAAGGAGTCTCTATGAATATCTAATATTAATTTATAATCATTAGTTAAATTCTTTTCTAGATAGTATCTACTTGCTTTATAACTGTCTGTATACTTAAGTTTGTTCTTAGATAAATATTCTTTCATACTGGATGACTCTATATATGAATTTATATTATAGTTTTTTAAATATTCTTTTAAGATCTTTGATACTAAAGTTACATCTGGTGTTATAGAGTAATCGCTAGTATAAGGTAGACTATATTTTTCAGTATCATGCGTATTATAAATATAAACTATGTTATTTGTTGTATTACTCATACTTTTGGATATTTTTAAATCATCAATATCTATTATTTTATTTAAAGATTTATATACTATTTCACTTTTAAACTTTTCAATATTTAAGCTTTTATTCGAATATTTATTTTCTATATCATTAGTTATTGTTTCTATAAAATTAGTATTTTTTATTGTGTAGTAATAACTAAATATTAGTAGGGATACTAAAGTAATTTTTAATATTTTATTTTTTATGTTTCCAGTATTAAATCTATTCATTTAACCTCCTTTTTATTAAATATATAATAAATTAACTATAAAAAATGTCGAAAAACTTTTAAATACATTGATTTTTTCTAAATAATTTGATAAACTTAAATAGATTTTTAAGGGAGGTGGAATAATGCCTAATATTAAGAGTGCTAAAAAAAGAGTATTAATTACAAAGAAAGAAACAGTACTAAATAATGATGTAAAAGCTAGTATGAAGACTGCTATTAAGAAAGTTGAAAAAGCACAAACTAAGGAAGAAGCTCAAGCTAAATTAAATGAAGCTATTAAGAGAATCGATAATGCTGCTTCTAAGGGAGTTATTAAAGCTAATACTAGAGATAGATATAAAACTAGATTAAATAAAATAGTAAATGAAAAATAATTAAGTAGATAATATCTACTTTTTTTGTTATACTTATAATGGTGGTAAGAATGAATAGGACGTCTAGATTATTATTAATACTATGTATTTTAGTTATTAGCTTTTGTACATATGTATTTTATATAAATTATGAGGATATAATGAAAGGTATTGGTGCTTTTATAGATAATATTAGATCTCATGAAGTTGTAATACCAACTGATACTAAGAATCATAGAATTTATAATTATAAGACTGTTAGTGAGACAAATGATTTTAATCCTAAAAGTATTGATGACTTAAAAAAGATATATTTTACAATATTAAACAATGGATGGAATGAATTTACGTTTTATTGTGATAGTGATATTTATCCTAGTTGTGCTGATGATGTTAAAACACTTGCTAATAACAATGAGTATGTTGCTCTTATAAATAATTTTGTAAGCCCATATAATTCATATCAAAAATTTAATACTTTAGTTACTAATGATAAAATAATAAATATTAAGATTGATAAATTATATAGTGAGAGTGAAATAAGTGCTACTGATTATAAGATTAATGAGATATTTAAGAGTTTAAATATTAATACTGGTAACCCTACTCTTGATGATATTAAATCTCTTCATAATTATTTACTTAGAACTATTACTTATGATACAAAATATACCACTGAAACTTTAGATAAATCTCCGAGTAAAGCATATTATGCTTTAACGAGTGGTAAAGCTATATGTAGTGGATACTCTGATAGTTTTGCAATAATGATGGATAAACTTAATATTCCTAATTTTAAAGTAAGTACTACTGATCATGTGTGGAATGTCATATATTATCAAAATAAATGGTTACATATTGATGTAACGTGGGATGATGATGAAGTTAACAATAATAATTATTATAATTTCTTTATGATTGATACTAATGATTTATTAAAGAAGGATACTGTTAAACATTCATTTGATAGAAATGCATATTTAGAACTAAAATAAAAGAATTCAATTTTAAATTTTGAATTCTTTTTTTAGTCTACTCTTCTAAGTACTATTTTTAATTTTTCTTTTGTATTTTTAAATTTTAAAATGATTTTCTTAATTATTTTCATTATTCTCCTTTGAAATTCTTAATCTTGTTTTTAATAGGTTATCTGATCTCATCAGTTTTTCATCATTTCTATATTTTTTCATATATCTTAGCATCTTTTTTGCTTGTTTTTCTGTATTTAATGGGTTTATTTTAGGTCGTAAGGTTAAGTCTTGCACTTAATGTATCTCTTTATATCCTCACGATTAAAGACTATTAAATAGTCTATTTTGTTAATTCATTATAGATTGCATTTCTTTTTTCATTTGGTAATGTTTTAAAATATTCATTATCTTCATAACATTTTAATATTTCTTTTTGAATTTCAGTAGCATCTGATGATAATAATAATTTATTTTTATCTATAAACATATCGTCGTTTTTTTCAAAATATTCTATTATTATGTAGGGAACACTTTCAATAGGTTTCATCTTAAACTTCATTATTTATACCACCTTTCAAATAAATCACTTAAATCTTTGTATAAATGACTTTTTTCACCTTTTTTAGTTGGATTAGAATAAATGACATTGCCTTCAGAAATTAATTCATAAGATTTATCAGTACTCCCATAAGTTCCTATTTCTTTAAGACCATATTCTCCATACGATGAAGTCCCATTTCTACCATTGCTTGCTTTTTCCATTTTTTTTAAATATTTTTCTTTGAACTTTGGATTTTCCTTGTAATAATTTTCTACCATTATTTTTTCTTTTAAATTATTATGTTTTGACTTTCCTTATAGAATATATTATAATTCATATATAAATGAAGTTGTACATGAACCCTTTTGGTTTGCGCCACAACTTCATTTTTTATTATTTTGTGAGTTTTCTAATTAGTTCTTGTTGTAGTTCACTAGATTTATCCATAATATATAAATTTGATACTGGTATAGTCATAGTTGAGCCATCATTAAATTCTATTGTTGTATATGTTCCACAATATGAAGGAGTAACTATACTTTTTACATTTTTTATTTCTATATATTTGTCTCCTACTATCATATAGTAAGCTTTTTCTGATTCTTTTAGCTCTTCGTTATTGTCTTTAGAACAACCACTCATTAATGTTAAAGTTGCTACACTTGCTAATAATAATGCTTTTAATTCTCTTCTACTTTTCATTTAAAACCTCCCATTTATATGATCTTTAACTTCATTAATTGTATTATCGAAGTTATTATAATCAACATCAAACCAAGTAATATCTTGCATTTGATTATTAAACCAAGTAAATTGTCTTTTAGCATACTTTCTAGTGTTTTGTTTTATTAGTTCTTTTGCTTCATTAAGAGTAATATTTCCTTTAAAATAAAGTTCTAATTCTTTATAACCTATGATATTACTAAAGTTTTTAAGATTCATATCATATAGTTTCTTTGCTTCTTCTAAAAGCCCGTTTTCAAACATTTTGTCTACCCTTTTATTTGCTTTATCATAAAGAGTATCTCTATCACATTTAAGACCTATTAAAGTAAAATCATACATTCTTTTGTTGATGTCTTCTGTTTTAGTTTGAACTTTTCCAGTTTCTTTAAATCTTTTAATGAATCTTTCTAGTCTTTGTCTATTATTTACATGTATATCATTGTCTTTATCTATTTCATTAGCGATTCTTTTTAACTCTTCGTTGTTATAACTGCTTAAATCAATATTAGATTTTGGTGTTTCTTCTAGATTATAGTTATAAAGTAATGCTTTTATATATAGTCCTGAACCACCTACGACGATTACATTTTTATCTTCATTTATAAACTTATCAAGAAGGTTTCTTCCATCTTTTTGATAGTCAAATAATGTATAATCGTCATTTAATGAGACTAGATCTAACATATAGTGAGAAATATTTTCTTTTTCTTCAGGAGTTACCTTTGCTGTTGCGATTAGAGGTTCTTTATATATAGCAGTTGAGTCTGCATTAATAATAACTGCATCTAAATAGTGAGCAAGATTTACTGATAATTTTGTTTTACCAGTTGCAGTTGGACCTACAATTACTATAATTTTACTCATAAAAACCTCCTTAAAATCCTGATCTTTTAAACATTTTTTCTAGTTCAGCTATTGGATACTTTATAATAGTTGGTCTTCCATGTGGGCATGTGTATGGAAACTCGCACTTAAATAGTCTATTTAATAATTCTTCTTGTTCATTATAACCTATATTTGTATTTGCTTTTACACTCATCTTACAAGCTAAACGAATAGCAGCTTTTTCATTAAATTTAACTCTATCAAATTCTCCTTTTATTTCTGAAACTAATTCGAATATTCTTCTTATGCTTTCTTCTTCATATCCTTCTTTAAGCCAAGATGGATGTTCAGTAACTCTGAATGTATTGATACCAAATTCATCTACTTTGAATCCTATGTTTCTTAAGACATCTATGTGATCATGTATTTTCATAAATTCATTTTTTGGATATTCTAAAGTTATTGGAAATAACATACTAGTAGTATATACATCTCTTTCTTTTAAAGCTTTCATATATCTTTCATAATTTATTCTTTCATTGGCTGCGTGTATATCTATCATATACATAACATTTTCATCTTGAGCTATTAAGTATGTACCTAGAGCTAAGCCTACTGGTTTTATAAATACATCTTCTTTTTTTACAGCTTCACTATCGTATTTTATTTCTTCTTGCTCGTCATCAAATTGAAGTCTTACATCTTCAATCTTTCTTTCGGTATATCTATAATTATTTTCATGGTTATAGTCTACTGGTGACTCTTTTACTTCTTCAACGTAACCTTTATAAGTATTATCAGCCTCGTTAATAGCAGCTCTAATAGTACTAAAAAGTAAATCATTAAGACTTTCTAGTTTAGAAAATTTAATATCTTGTTTTGTTGGATGAATATTTACATCTATCAAAGTTGGGTCTGTTTCAATATTAATAACAACTATTGGGAATTTTGTTTCTGCTAAAACTGTATGGTATGCATCTTTTATAGTTCTATTTACTGATTGATTAGTAACTACTCTTCCATTTACTAAAGTAATCATTGAGTTTCTATTAGACTTTGAAAGGTTTAGGTTACTTATATATCCATTAATTATGTAGTCATAGTTTTCAGCTTCTATTTTTATCATATTTTTGGATACGTTAAGTCCAAATATTTCATGTATTACTTTATATATATCATTGCTTCCAGATGTTTTTATCATTTCTCTTCCATCATTAAACAAAGCAAATGAAATGTCTGGATGTGAAAGAGCAATTTTCTCAATATAGTTTACTGTAAGAGCAAGTTCAGCATTTAAACTTTTCATAAATTTTAGTCTAGCTGGTGTATTATAGAATAATTCTGATACTTCAATTATAGTACCTTTTCTCATACTACCAGTTTTTTCTGTTATGAATTTACCTGCTTTTAGATTTAAATAAGTTGATTCTGTACCATCGTATGTGTCTAATACTATATTACTTACAGATGATATGGCAGCTAATGCTTCACCACGAAAACCTAAAGTATTTATAAAATATAAATCATTTTCATTTTTAATTTTAGAAGTTGCATGTCTACTAAAACATAGTTTAGCATCGTCTCTACTCATGCCACATCCATCATCAACTATCTTAATTAGTTTTGTACCTGATAGTAATAATTCAATTTTTATATTTTTACTTCCTGCATCTATACTGTTTTCAACTAATTCTTTTACTACGTTAGCTATTCTTTCAACTACTTCACCAGCAGCTATTTTATTAGCTAAGTTTTCACTCATTATATTGATTTTGTTCATATTAAATCATACTCTTTCTAATACTTACCAATTTAGTATCAAGTGTATATACTTTTATATTACCTGGTTTTGTAATTCTTATGAAACCTAAACCATTTATTAATATATCAGATGGCTCTTTTATATCGTAAGTTACATTTGGTAATATAGTTAGTTTATCATTTTTAGATTTTACTTTTTCATATCTTAGTTTATCATTCATATAGAAACTAAAACTATTTGATTTATCAGATATGTTTTCTATTCTTAGGATATCGTTTACTACTATAGCATAACCATTTCTAATTTGAAATGTTTTAACTTTTAATTCTTTTTTAGGATATAATTTAACTACTTTAGAATAATCTACGAAATTATATATTGCATTACTATCTATGAATCCAGGAGTATCTACAATAACTAATCTCGGGTTTAATTTTATTGTTATATAAGATGCTGTTGTGTTTGGAATGCTACTTGTAGTTATAGTTGGATTTTTACATATGCTAGTAAGTAAATGATTTATAAATGTACTTTTACCACTATTAGTAAATCCTACTATATAAAGTCTTTTAACATTATCAGTTTCGATTTTCTTCAAGAAATTATCTATATTATAATTTTTAACTGAGCTTATAAACATAATATCTTCAGTATTAACTATGTTAGCTTTAATATACTCTATAAGTTTCTTTTCTTTTAAACTTTTAGGAAGCACATCTCTTTTAGTAATTAAAATATACTTTTTATTTTTAAATCTATTTATATATTTTTTAACATTTTCATTTATATTAAGTGTATCTATTAAGAATGCTACACTGGCTAGATTATCACTATTTATATTTCTTATTATTCCATCAGTATCTATTTTTTTATCTAAGACACTATATTCTCCATAATGTTTTATTTTAAAGCATCTTTCACAATATTCTGCTTTATCATATACACTTGATTTTACGAAACCGTCATCTTTAGCATTTTCACTTTGAAGTATACTTCCACAACCTAAACATTCTTTATTCATAGTATTTCCCCCTTAAAAATAATTCTTTTTTCTCTAGGCTTCCATATATTATTTTTTCTATCATTCTATTAATTAAAGTCATACTATAATCTTTCTCTGTTAGTGGGTTTACTAGTACGCTTGTTATATCTAATCTATTAGCTCCATAAATATCTGTTAATAGTTGATCTCCAATTGCAGCTATTTCAGAACTTTTATATTTAAATCTTTCCATTATTTTATTATATTTATCTTTTCTAGGTTTTAAAGAGAATGCACAGGCATCTACCATTAAATAGTCTTTAAATGGTTCTACTCTATGTTTAGGTGCATTTGATATTATAATTACTTTAAATCCTTTGTCTTTTAGTTCATCAAATAATTTTTTAAGTCTTTTAGTTGGCTTATTTGTATGACTTGGAACTATTGTGTTATCTAAATCAAATAGTAAACAACGTATTCCTTTTTTATAAAGTTTGTCATAATTTATATAATAAATGCTCTTTTGATAAATATCAGGCATAAATTTTTCTACCATATCACACTTCCTCATTTAACATTATATCAATTTTTAGTGGTAAAAAAAAGAAAAGTATTATGTTTTATCATAATTTTTAACATAAGAAAAGACTAATTTATTAATTAGTCATTCTAAGTATTAATTCTTTATGTGGGAGAGTTGATGATTTTATATTTGATTGTACGATGTTTCTACTATATGGAACTAGTTTCTTAATTATATCGTATGAACCGTCTTTCTTTTCTTTTAAGACATAATAACATGCTTTATCTTTTGGATCAGTTTTAAATCCTAGACCTGTACCTCTTAAGGTTTTAATATATGTGTTTTCAAGTATGTCTTCCATTTCAAAGTGTGTATGTCCTTGTATTATAGCATCATAATCTGTAACTAATTTGCCATCAAATATTGGATGTTTATCTGCATCTAATACTCCTTTTATATATTCTTTATCTCTGTTATTACTTGTTATTATGTCTTTAATTTTCTTTAAAGCTTTTGGAGAATTAGTATAAAGAAATTGATCACTATTTTTGCCAACTTCAAAATTATCTTGATATGTCCATGTACTATGATTACTGTAGTCCCATCTAATATCGTTTGCAAAGTGGCATAAGGCTATTTTTTTGTCACCTATTTTTAAATCTATTGATGGAGTCCATAGTTTCATTCTTTCTATTCTTTTTGTTCCTAATTTGTCTTTAGTCCATTCTTGGTTTTCTTGTTTTTCTCTATTAAAATAAACGAATGGTTTAGTACCTAATGTATTATAGTATTCGCTATTTCCCATTACTGATACTACTTTATAATGTTCTAACATATCTATTACTTCAGCAGGAGATGGACCTAAGCCAACATTATCACCTAATGAATAAATTTCTGTTATTCCGTTTTTTCTCATGTCTTCTAAAACTGCTAGCGTTGGTTCATAAAGACCATGTGAGTCAGTAAATAAACCGATTTCTCTGCCTGTATAAATATCACTTTCTTTATTGATATTTATTTTAGGACTTAATACTTCAAGTAACTTTTCTATTTTTTTATTTCTTTTAACCACTTCATTATATTGTTCGTTAGGTTTGAAAACATTTTTAACATTTTCTATGGCTGTTTTAGGTTCTTGTGTTATTACGAATGGTAGATTATATTTTTTATGACATATTAATTCTTCTTCAGTAGGTTTTCTACCTCCTGGTAGTGCTATAGCTTTTGGTATTAATCCCTCTCTATATAATAATGCTTCAGCATTTTGTTTAGTTGCTGAACTTGTTTCTAATATACCTTTTTGTGATATATTAACGTTAGCTACTTCACTTGAATTATTCTTTATAACTCTATTACTTCCAATATTTTCTTTGGAACTGCAGATAAAACTACCTTTTTTAATTTCATCAAATAGAAGTATCATTCTAGAATAATCGTAATAATATTTTTGACCACTATAACTAATTGGACTTACTGATATAAAGTTGCTTCTTCCAGTTGATCTTCCATTCATTAAATCATCTATATTTTCGTTATTACTAAGAATATGAGCATATAAGCAATAGTTTTTATCACTAAAATCTATTACTTCTCCTCCATATGCTTCACTTAGTTCTTGATTAATAATTCCATCTATATTACGTGATTTATCTATATTTGCTAAATTTATTTGAGAATCTAATTCATATAATTTAGTTATTTTTTTACCAAAGTTGCTAAATTCATTTTGCATACTAATAAAGTCTTCGAATGTGCCTTCAAATATACTCTTAAGAGCATTTATTAAACTTTTCTTATCATTTGAATAATTAACTATTTCTATAATACGTGCATATTTAATTAATTCATCTATGTAAGCACATAGAAAACTACTATTTTTATTATAATTTTTTAGTGCCTCTAAACCTGTTACTCCATCTATTTTAGTAATTATTTCTAAACCATTACTAAATATAACATTATTAAATATATTTTTAATTTCTATAATACTTAAATTATTAATTTTATCATCATTTAAAAGGGATCTATAATAATCAAATGTAGTTTTTCTTAGACCTTTTAGTTCATCAATTGTTTTTATGTTTTCTTGATGACTAACACTAAATAAGAATTTTAAATCTTGTTTGTCATCTTTGCTTAAAGAAATGTTGTTTTTAGTAAGAGAAATGCATAAGTCATAATAGTATTCATAGTTATAAAGTATTTCTAATAGATTACTGATAATATATACATTATTTTCTTTTGAAGCATCTTCATAGTAATAATTTTTGAAGAAATAACTACTTACTTCCATGAATTCTTTTGATTTTCCACTATCTATTATATTTAGTACTTGTTTTAACCAATTTTTATATTTTGTGCTTCCGCTACCATACTGCATGAATGATTTAAAGTTTACTCCAAGTGATGTGATAAAATCTTTTATATCATTGTATCTATGTATTACTAAAACACTATTGCTTGCTTTAATTAGTTCTACTATTGCTGATAGATTTTCTTCTCCCATACCTAAATATCTTATCAAACTTTTTTTAATTTCGTCGTTAACATCATCTTTTACTAATATTGTTCCAACTTCTTCAGCATCCAACTCTTCTTTTGATATTAGCTCATCAATGATATCTTTATTAAGTTTTATTATGTAATCAGCTATTTCAGGTAATATTTCTCGATTTGGTGTGGTTAGGTTATGAAATTTTAATGTTTTTAGTTTGTTTCTTATTATGTCGTTTTTAAGTTCTATTATTCTTTTTACTTTTTCTGGATAATAACTTTCTGATTTTATTAAACTGTATATATTATTTTCATTAACTCTTAATTCTATGATTAGATCAGTGTATGGGCTATAATAATCATAAACAATTATATATCCTCTTAAAGAATCACTTTTAATTTCATCAATTGTTTTTATTACTAAATCCTTATCTAATTTTAATATTAGATCTTTTATTTTATTTGGTATTGTGTCGCTTCGTAAATATCGAGTTATTTCGTAATCTTTAAGACTTTTTATTTCTTTTTCTATATCATATTTTCTTTTAGAAAGTATTATGTTTTTACTTAATTCTTTTACGTACTGGTGATCTAAAATATTTAACAGTTCTGTTGATGGTGTATTTAATAAATAATCATTAAAATCTTTTTCTCTTAATTCATATATTAATTTTGATACTTTTTCGTATCTAAGTCTACTAAAAAGTGACCACAATTCTTCTGCTTTTGTGTTTTTTATTAGATTAATAATAACTTCTTTTTTTCTTTCAAATATAAGTCTAGATAATTGTGATTCTTTGTAGTAACCACTATAATATTCAATGATTTTCTCCTCGTTTAAATTGTTTATGTATTCATTTATTACGCTTGATTTTACTTCATATATGGTTTCAAGTACATCGTCAGTTAAATAGAAAGAACCTAATACTTTTTCAATATTAGTTATATTTACTTGATATTTTAATAGTTGTTCTTTTGTTTCTTTTCCAATATCTTTATTTTTAATTACAGCATAAATGTCAAAATTAGTGTATATTGGTTCTTTTATTATAAAATTTATTAATTCTTTATTTTCATTTACATTTTTTTGAAGTAATAATTCTAATTCTAATTTAGCTAATAATGGTGGTATATCTTTACTATTGAACTTTAATAATATTAACATTTTTTTTGTTTTTAGGTTTATTTTTTTATCTGAAACTAATTCTTGAATACTTTCTGGGTATAATAGTTCACTTACTATAAGAGTTATACTATTTTTACCATATTTGTTATATAAATCATCTAATTCTTTTTTAGATACATTTCTTTTTTTTAACGCTATTATTATATTAGTAATTTTATCTTTTTCATAAGAATTTCCATATATACTGTCAATTTCACTTTGTATTAATTTCTTTATAGTTTCAGATATTTGTGAATCAAAAAGATAGTAAATTAACTCTTGTTCTTGTAATTTACTTATCTCTTCTTTTATTCTATTTGACTTTTTTGATATAATTATTGCTTTTTTTTCGCTAGAATCTTTACTTTTATCTAAGTATTCTAGTACTTTTTTATATCTTAACCACCACATAATTTCCCCCTTAAACTACATTGGTTAGTATAATCTTTCTTCGTATTCAAATTCTTGATTTAATATTTGTACTGTGTCTCCTTCTTTAGCTCCAAGTGACTTTAATTCTTCATCTACTCCTAAGGCTTTTAGTTTTGATGCGAATCTTAGAGCTGACTCATCTGAATTAAATCTTGTCATTTTTAATAATTTTTCTAGTTCTGGACCAGTAACTCTCCATTTACTTTCTCCAACTCTTTCAATTTTATATGGCTTTTCATGTTTAAATTCATATAAAACGTAATCTTCAAATTCATTCTTTTCATATATTTCTTCTTCTGGAAGACTTTCTAATAATTCTTTTAGTTTAAATATTAATTCTTTTGTTCCTTCTTTAGTAGCAGCACTTACTTCTAATATTTCTGCATCTTTAAATTCTTTTTTAAATTTTTCTAGATTTCCCTTAGCATTTGGCAAATCCATTTTGTTTGCTACTATAAGTTCTTTTTTGTTGTATAGGTTTTCATCGTATTTTTTGATTTCATTTCTTATAATCTTGTAATCTTCTATTACGTTTCTTCCATCAACTTCTCCCATATCAAGTACATGACATACAACTCTACAACGACTTGCATGACGTAAGAATTTGTCTCCTAAACCTACTCCTTCGCTTGATCCTTCAATCATTCCTGGTAGGTCTGCTACTACATAACTATAATCTCCTGCTTTTACTACTCCTAAGTTTGGCACTAATGTTGTAAAATGATAGTCTGCTATTTTTGGCTTAGCTGCACTAATAACACTAATTAGTGAACTTTTTCCTACTGATGGAAAACCTACTAAACCAACATCTGCTAAAAGTTTTAATTCGCAGCATACATTTCTTTCTTCTCCAGGTTCTCCTAGTTCGCTAGTGTATGGTGCTTTATTTTTATTTGTCATGAATGCAGCGTTTCCTTTGCCACCACGACCACCTTTTGCTACTACACATTCTTGATTATCACTTACTAAATCACAAATTATAAGGTTTGTATCTGTGTCTTTGATTGTTGTTCCAATTGGTACTACTATAACTGTATCATTCGCAGAGCTTCCTGTTTGATTACGTCCACGTCCCATTTCTCCTGCGTCACCTTTGATAACTTTTTTATATCTTAAATCTATAAGTGTACGTAAACCTTTATCAGCTTTGAAGATAATACTTCCACCTTTACCACCATTTCCACCATCTGGTCCACCAAGTGGTACATATTTTTCACGTAAAAAAGAAGTGCAGCCATCTCCACCTTTTCCTGCTACTAATTTTAAATTAACTTCATCAATAAACATAGTCATCCCCTCATTTCTTCTAGATTATAGCATATAATCCCTTATTTTACAATTATTCTTTTTCTATAAAAATTTAATTACTTTTTGGTTAACCATTATAGGTCCTGGTATATCTTGATATTCAATAAAGTCTCCATTTGATGTATCAAAACTATAATATATTTCTCCTTCTTTTACATAATCATAGCCTTGTGATATAAGAGACTCTATAGAGAAAGTTGGCTCAC
This sequence comes from uncultured Bacilli bacterium, assembly GCA_934088535.1. The sequence goes on from CAKOJC010000007.1 coordinate 15,893, forward strand.
TTTTAACTATTACAATTTCACCATCATCACATACTATCTTTTTATAACCAACAAATAAATGTGATACTGTTGTTTCTTGATTACAATATTGCGTTTTTAAAGATGATCTTATATATGTGTATCCTTCATTTATTAAAGTTTCAATATTAGTACTTTCTCTATCTTTTACTTGCAGTTTTTCACCATTTTCATCTATTACTTCTTTATATCCATAATATTTCATTTCATCTTGAATAGTTGGTACTATATTTTCATATTTCATCCAATTATGTTCTATGTTTCTACCATCTTTATATTCGACATAACTATACCTAATTAAATATTGTTTGTAATCGTATAAACCATTTTCTAGTGCTAATAAATCATTCAAATGATCTTTTATAGATATTAATAGTGATTCATCTATTTCTTCTTTATTTGGTATGTTTTCACTAGTTACTGTCTGATTATCACTTTCTTTATTTACATTTTTACTTGGAAATTTATTACTAGCTGACATTATTATGCTTGCACTTAATAAACCCATAATAAATGCTTTTGCTTCTTTAGTCATATTCATTTTCCTTTTCTTGGCTTTCTATTCTAACAAATGTTTGTATTATTGTCAATTTTATTTTTCGTTAGTTTATTATAAGTATTTCTTATATATGCCATAAGTTTTATATATTTTACTTATTAGAAAATCAACTCTAAAATATAAGTGAAAGGAAGATATCATGAATATAGAAGAATTAAAAAATGAATTTGTAAAGCTTAAAACTGAGGAACTATCCTATATTGATAGTATTTCTAAGTCTAATAGTAGGATACTTAACTCTGAAGAAAAGATACTGATGTATAGAAAACTTAATGATTACAAAAATAGATTAGATGAATTACTTAAAAAAATATTTGATTATATTAAAGAAGGAAGCTTAGATGATGAAGAATTAAATAAAGTTATTATTGAAATAGATATTCCTTTAGACTTTCTTAGTTCATTAAAGTATGATGAAGTATCTAGACTGCTACTACTTAGAAGATATTTAGGAATAGACATTCATTCTTTTAAATATATTCTTACTAAAAGCGATATATTTTATGGTACTTATCATAGAGATATTTACTTAGATTTATTCTTAAATGGAGAGAGACTTATAGATGATAACGTGTATATATTTAATGGATATTATGATACTTTTGACGATGATTATATTATGTTTGGGGATACTAGTAATGACTATATAGTTGGAGTCTATTCTCTTCTTAGAGATAGAGATTATAGAATAAAAATATCTAGAGATAAGATGAGCGAATTTGAAAAGAATAAAGTTATATTGCATTCTAGAAGATATGTTTTTAGTGATGAAGTAAGAAAAATATTTTATGAAGAGTTACTAAATAGTGAAAATAAAGATCTTATGGATATTATTAATTCTACTAGAAAAATAGTTGATGATTTAAATTATTCAAGAAGTCCTGAATGTAAGGAGAAGAAATTACTTGATAAAATACATACAATTTATGATAAAGTTAAAGGAAATTTATTAAAAACAGAAAATTTATATAGAGGAGACTTTCTTCAAGTTTTAAAAGAAATATATGCTCTTCCTGACAAAAGAATAGTTAGTAAAGAAAAAATACTTAAGAATAATGGTAAAAATTCTGTAATTGTTATTGCCTTAACTAATGATAATAAATATATAATTACTTTTCAAAATAGAATTAATAACTCCATTTTAGCTGAATTTTCCTCTGGATATATTGAAGATGGTGAAGAAGTGATTGATGCTTCTAAACGTGAACTTATGGAAGAAACTGGTTTTGAAAGTGATGATATGTTTATATTGGATGAAACATTTTCATCTCCTGGTATAGATAATTCTAAAACATATATTGTGATTGCTAATAATTGTATTAGAACTAGTGAAGTTTCTAAAGATGGTACTGAATTAGTGGACTATGGAATATTTACTTTTGAAGAACTTAAATATATGGTACAAAATAATATTATGAATGGTTCTATTAATAAATTAGCTTTTTATAGTTTACTAAGTAATACTACTGATGATGATTACACATATTTTAATGATAGTAATAAGTTACGTAAAATATTAAAGAAAAAAGAAAATGTATTCGATGTTGAATTTTAGGTACGATTTTAGCATTATTTTCAACGAGGTCGCAACGAAATTTTGTTAAGGTTTTAAAGAGATAATAGTGCAATGGAAGCACGCCTTGATGTATGGAAACACTCTGGAGGCTTTCGTTTGATTTGAAATTATCTCTTTTTTTATGCTTAAAATAAAAGAACCAATTTATACAAACATTGGTTCTTTTTCAAACATTTTTTCTTCTTTGTATTCATATTCATTTAATAGTGTTATTTTTCCAGTTTCTAGTGTTTTTGGAATATCAATAAGTCTTTGATTAGAAGATCCTCTAAATAATAGATTTAAATCTTTTTGTTCAAGAATAAATCTTCCATCTACTAGTACATCTATATAATGAATGAATTTATCGTATGCTGGATTTTTCTTTGACATTTCGATTAGTTCTTCAAATGTGAATCCAGTATACACCCAGATATTTAATCCTAAAGATTTAGCGTAAGCGGCTATTTTTGCACATTGTTCTGGTTGAAACATTGGATCTCCTCCGCTAAATGTGATTCCTGTATGATATTTAAGTTCACTTATTGCTTCACATACCATATCTATTGGAACAAGTCCACCGCCATTGAAGTCATGTGTGCCTGGATTTTGACATCCTTTACAGTTATGTGAACACCCCTGAGTCCACACTACTGCTCGAAGTCCTGGACCATCTACTATTGAATCAGTAGTAAGGTCTGCTGCTAAACGTATATAATCACTATTTTGTTGCATGAGTTACTCTATCGTTAACCTCTGCTTTCTTAGCATTGTTAAATCTATCTAAAGTTCCTACTAGGTATCCAGTGATTCTTCTAATTCTTTCAAATCCTACGCCTTCTCCTACAGTTTTTTTACTTTTTTTAACTTCTTTATCCATAATATTTTATTCCCTTCCTTTTTAAATTAATTTGTTAGGCTTGCTGAGCCATCATAGCAATCTAAGCAAGAAATTTTTTCCATTTCAACGCCTTCGTTTTCATGTCTTCCACATCTTGGGCAAACATCTTTAATAACTCCAACGTATCCACATACCGGATCTCTATCAACTGGATGGTTAATAGCTCCATACCCAATTCCTGTATCATGCATTATTCTAACAACTGTTTCAAACGCATCTACATTATTTACTGTATCTCCATCTAGTTCAATATAAGAAATATGTCCTGCATTTGTAAGTGCATGATATTTTCCTTCAACTTCTAATTTATGTTGAACTGATGTTTTATAATAAACTGGTACATGAAATGAGTTAGTATAGTAATCTCTATCAGTAACTCCTTTAATTTTTCCATATATTGATCTATCTATAGCAACAAATCTTCCTGAAAGTCCTTCAGCTGGTGTAGCTAAACAAGTAAAGTTTAGGTTATATTCTTCAGTATATTCATCGCATTTTTTTCTCATGTGACCGATTATTTCAAGTCCTAATTTTTGGGCTTTTTCACTTTCTCCGTGATGTTCGCCTATTAGTGCTTTTAATGTTTCTGCTAAACCGATGAATCCTATTGAAAGTGTACCATGTTTAAGTACTGTTCTAAGTTTAGTAGTATTATCCATTTTTTCACTATTTAGCCATACGCCTGATCCTAATAAGAATTTAAAGTTAGCTCTTGATTTAGAACATTGACATTCAAATCTTTGAAGTAATTGTCCTTTTACTAAATCCATAGTTTCATCTAATTCTTTATAGAATGCTTTCATATCAGCTTTATCTCTTTCACCTAAAGCAATACCATGTTTGATACCTAATCTTGGTAAGTTAATTGATGTGAAACTTAAATTTCCACGTCCTGGTGTAACTGATGGACCACAAACATTAGCTAAAACTCTTGTTCTACATCCCATATATCCAACTTCAGTGTTATAGTCACCTTCTACATAATATTTCTTGTTATATGGTGCATCTATAAATGAGAAGTTAGGGAATAATCTTTTAGCAGATACTCTACAAGATAATCTAAATAAATCGTAGTTTTTATCTTCTTTATTATAGTTTACTCCTTCTTTAACTTTAAATATTGAAATTGGGAATATTGGAGTTTCTCCATGTCCTAGGCCTGACTCAGTAGCAAGTAAATAATTTTTAATAACCATTCTTCCTTCTGGACTTGTATCAGTACCAAAGTTAATTGAACTAAATGGAACTTGAGCTCCTGCTCTACTATGCATTGTATTTAAGTTATGAATAAATGCTTCCATAGCTTGATATGTAGCTCTATCAGTTCTCTTCATGGCATTTTCATAAGAACCTTCAAATATTTCTTTAAGTCTTGTACTTTTTGAAGTGAATTCTTCAAAAATACTTAAATCAAACTCTATAGAATCTAATTTATCTATAATATCTGTTACTTTATTAAAATTGATTAGTTCTTTGAAACCTTCAAATTCTAAATAATTATATATTGCTTGTTTAAATTCTTTTTTGAATGTTTTTAAAACTCCTGGAGCCATGTAATAATCAAATGCTGGAATACTTTGTCCTCCGTGTTGTTCATTTTGATTAGCTTGAATTGCAATAGCAGCAAGTGCTGAATAACTTCCAATGCTGTTTGGTGTTCTTAAGTATCCATGTCCTGTTGAGAATCCATTTTTAAATAATTTATTTAAATCTATTTGCATACAAGTAGTTGTACCCATTGCCCAGAAATCTAAATCATGAATATGAATTGCTCCTTCGTCATGAGCTCTACTATATTTAGCATCCATCAAATATGCTTTAGCAAATTCTCTTGATACTGTAGAACCAAAATGAAGCATAGTTCCCATTGGACCATCACCATCTACATTAGCATTTTCACGTTTAGCATTTTCTTCAGTAGCTGATTTTAATCCTAAAGATTCAATAGCTTTAACAAACTTATGTTGTTGTTTTACTACGAATGCTTCTCTTGATGCATCTCTTCTTTCTCTATAATTTTTAAAAGATTCATAAACTTCGTTATATTTTAGTTTTTGTAAAACTTCTTCAATAACATCAGATACATCTTCTACTCCAATAGTCTTTCTATCTTTATATTCTTTTCTAATTTGATCTAAAACTTTTTCTTTAACCTTGTAAACGTTCTTTTCATCGTATTTTTCATATACGCTATCAAAACCTTTCTTAACAGCTAAAGCAATTTTAGCATCATTAAAACTAACCCTCTGACCGCTTCTTTTGACAACAACAATGTCATCTAAAAAATCCTTTTCCATTAATTACCTCACCTTCACCGTTATATTTTTATAACCACCTTAAGAATAGCATCAATATATAATTTTGTAAATGTTTTTTGACTAAAAAAATATAAAAATTTGATATGGTTTACATTCTAAAAAAATAATTTTTTTGTAACAAAAAACATTAAGTCTTTGTTTACCTAAGTTTAAACATATTTCATAATATTTGTTCGCTTTACATATCATTAATTAGGTGATTTTAATGTTTGAAAAAATTAAAAATTTTATAAAAAATATAATGGTGTTTACTACTAGTTATAGTCTTAATGTATTTGATGATCCCTTAAGTAGTGAGGAAGAAGAAATATATATAAAAAAGCATCTTGAAGGTGATAAAGATGCTCGAAGTAAGCTTATAACTCATAACTTAAGATTAGTTGCTCATATTGTTAAAAAGTATGAAACTAAGGGCACTAGTGCTGATGATTTAATTAGTATAGGAACTATTGGTCTTATAAAAGGAATTGATTCTTATAGACCTAGTAAGGGTGTTAAACTTACTACTTATGCTGCTAAGTGTGCTGAAAATGAAATACTTATGTACTTTCGTAGTAATAAAAAATATAACAATAATATTAGTCTTAATGATGTTATTGCTCACGATAAGGATGGAGGGGACATAACACTTATAGATGTACTTGAAGAACATACTGAAAGTTTAGATAAAATAGCTGAATATAAAGATGATATAAGAAACTTAACTAAATATTTAAATGTACTTAGTACAAGAGAACTAGATATTATTAAAATGCGTTATGGGCTTTTAAATACACCTCTAAAAACACAAAAAGAAATTGCTCGTAAATTGCATATATCTAGAAGCTATGTTTCTAGAATAGAAAAAAGAGCACTTATTAAAATGCTCCGTGAGTTTATTCGTAATAATAATATTTAGATATTTCTTTGTATACATTTGACTATTTTATTAATTTCTTGATCTGGATTTTTCCACCAATTTGAACTCCATAATCTATATATTTTCCATCCTCTTGATTCTAGATATTTTTCTCTATGGTAATCGCGTTCTCTTGCATGTTTTGAGTTTTGATATAGTCTTTCATCATACTCTATACCTAATAAATTAGTTTTACCGTCATTTGATTTTACTACTAAATCTATTTTGTAGCCACCTACTCCATATTGTTTTTCTATGTTATATCCTTTTTCAATTAATTTTTCGCATAGTTCATTTTCAAAGGTGCTGTTGTATGCTAGTTCTTGACTAACTATTTCATTTCCACCTAGGAGAGAAAGTAATTGTGTCTTAACTAAATCATTTTCTCCATTACTTAGTGATCTTACATATTCTAAATATTGTTTAAATAATTTTGGTCCATCGTTTTTAGTGTAATCTACGACTAATTCTTCTGGCTCTATAGATGTAATAACATATATTTTTTTCTTAGCTCTTGATATAGCAACATTTAATCTGTTTTCTCCACCATCTTGGTTTAACCATCCAAAGTTAATTGCGACTTTACCTTTTTCATTTTTTGCGTATCCAATACAGAATATTATAATATCTCTTTCATCACCTTGTACTGTTTCAATATTTTTAACAAAGAAGCTTATATTTTCACCATTTGAGAAACGTTTTTCTTCTGTTAACATTTTAGCAGCAAAGTCAGAATCCATCATTTTTTCTTTTTCTATTAAGTCTTCAATAAGATTCATTTGTGAAGAGTTAAATGTAATTACACCTAGTGTTTCGTTATTTTTACGAGTATTTAATATTTCTTTTACTAATCTTACAACTTCTTTGGCTTCTTGTTCATTCTTTTTATCAATCCATATGCCATTTTCAACTTTTATTCTTTCGATTGGTTTTTCACTACTTTTTTGAGCTAATGATGTTACCATTAATTTTCCACCATAAAATGCATAATTTGAAAATGCTATTAATTCTTCGTAGTTTGATCTATAGTGATAATTTAACATAGTGTGTTTGTACTTAAATCTTGCTGCATCTAATAAGCTTTCATATTCTAAGAATCCGTCTGCTATTTCTTCTTCATCTATTTCATCAAGTATTCTTCCTTTTCCTAAGCTTGATGGTTTTAATTGTTTTTGATCTCCTGCAACTACAACTTTTTTAGCTCTGTATATGGCTGGAATAGACTTTTCTACATATAGTTGTGATGCTTCATCAAATATAACTAAATCAAATATATTTTTTTCAAATGGCATAATATCAGAAACTACTTCAGGAGTCATAAGCCATATTTTTATTGAGTCTAACATTTCTAATTTATATTTAGACATAAATTTATTAATGGACATCTTTCTTTTTCTATTACTCATTTCTTCTATTTTATTTAGTTTGTTATTTCCATCAAGACTTGTTATATCTTTAAATAATTGATTGAATGCTAATTTTTTAGTTAAATCTTTTTTCTCAATAATATTTTTTCTTATATCATTTCTTATATTATCAAAATTATTTATATAGTCTGTTACATCTATATTATTTTTTTCAAAATTACAAATAACATTAAATAGTATAGTATTATATATTTTATCATTTGCTTCAGTAAAAGAAGTATTTAGTAGATTTTTTATATTTTCAATTACCAAGGCATAGTTTTTTTCATTTTCATTTAGTTTTTCATATACTAGTTTATTTGATATGAATTCTTTATATATTGGTATGAACTCTTTAATAAAAGGAATGTTTGATAGTAGTTCTTTTGCTATTATTTTATTATTTACTATAAAGTAGTTATTTAATATATCATTTATTTGTGCTTTTAATTTTGATATTTCAAATAATTTCTTGATAAATGACATATTATTATAGTTTGACATAAATAATTCTAATTCATTTATTTTTTTAGTTAATTCTAATATTTCTATATCAATTAAGTTATTTTTTATATTATCTATCCATGATTTACTTCTGATAACAGATAAATATCCGTCTATGCATTTTGAATTGTTTTCTTCATTGAGTATATTTTTTATTCTTGTAAGTTCTGGATATTTAAGTGTTGTTAGTGTTTGACTAATATTACTATTTATAACATTGTATTCTTCCATTTCTTTTACATTTATTAAATTATATCTTTTACAAACATTATAAATATTGCACATTGTTGTATCATAGTCATTTATTTCATATACCTTTTTAGCTATAGTTTCTAAGTGTTCAATGTCGTTATTAATAATTTGAATCTTATTTTTTATATTTTGTATTGTTTGTTCTTTTGATTCGTTTGTCTTATATAATAATGAATGGGTAGTTTTCATTGTATTTATTATAGAATTTAATTGATCATAAAATATTTGTTTATTTTCAACATCATCAATAAGTACTGCGAATTTTGATAAATCTCCCAGTCTTGAATATATTACATCAAGAGCTGTTTTCTTTTCTGAAACCATTAATACTTTTTTGCCTTGAAGAATAGATTGAGCTATTATACTTGTTATAGTTTGTGATTTACCTGTTCCTGGAGGACCTTGAACTACGATTGAATCAGAAAGATTTATTTCTTTTAATACTTTTTCTTGTGAAAAATCTAATTCATTAATATAATCTATTTCATTTTCTATTGTTTCTACTGATTGATTAGTTTTATCTTCTTCAAAATTTTTTACTTCTATATTTTCAGTAGTATTCTCCATTCCCCATAATAATTCTTTTATAAGTTTTGTTACATTATTTTCTTGTATCATTTTATGGAAATCTTCATACATAGATGTTACGTATGTTGAATATATACCAAGGACCATATATTTTTTTAATTCTAATTCTCCATTTTTGTATTCTGGAAATTCATCAGCTCTATTTTCTAGGAATTTTTCAATTTCACAAGTTCTATTTTGCACATAAAATTTATTTTCGTTATAGAAACTTATTGTGTCTGTTATATAAGTTTCCTCGTTTAATTCTTCTACTGCATTATCTGGAAGTACTTCATTTTTACCATTAAATTTATTATTAGCAAGTATAAGAGTTGTATTATATAAAATATCACGACTAAAATCATTTTTTAAAATAATATTTTCAGATGTTCTATCTAATTTAACTGGAAATAAAAGAAGTGGTGCTTTAATATTAAAATCTTCTCTTTCTGTTTTTCCTTGAACAAATGGATATGCAATATATAACTCATTATTACCTGATTCAGTTTCTATTTTTGAAACTTGTCTTATTAATTTTAATATTGTTTTTAATTTATCATCATCAAAGTCTTTAATATCAAGTAATTTAAATGTTTTAGTATCTCTAGATAAAATAAATTTTTCTATGTCTGTAATATTACTCACTAATTTAAATAAATCTATGCCATAATCTTTATTTATCTTTCCACTATATAATAATCTATTTCTTCTATTAATATTTACTAATCTATTTTCTAGTTTACTTAATATTATTTTTTCTGATTCACTAATTTCAACAGCATCAACTGAAATGAATTTTTTTATTTCTTCTAAAAAATATTTTCCATAGTTATTTATAAAGCTTTCACCTATACCACTTATATTGTCCATATCTTCTAATGTGGTTGGTTTATATTTAACTAATAATCTTAATGCATCTTCACTACATATCATTGGTTTACGTTTATTTATATTATCATAGAATTGTTCTTGTAATTTTTCTTTGATATTATTTAATATATTATATAATGCGTAATCTTCTTGATTCATACTACTCAACTCCTTTTATTACAACTGTTATTTTAATTATATCATATATTTATTAAAATTCTTTTACTAATGTATTTAAAAAGAGTATTTATAAAAATACTCTTTACTTAATCTTTTAGATAGTAAATATACAACTTAAATCATATTTAAATATAACACCAATAAATCTAATTACGGTTGGAAATACTCCAATGATTAATAGTATAATTCCAAGTTTTGTACATTGCTTACCTGCTTTTTGTAGTGCTCCACTGTCACCGCTCATGATTGGTGGTATTAGTAATGTCATTGCTTTAATTATAGCTATTATTGCTCCTGCTATTCTAAGTACATTAATACCTAATTGAATTAATTTTGCTAAATTTGGTTTTAATATTTCATCACAAGTTTGGCCACCTGTTCCAAAGCCTTGTGCTGTCAGTGATGCATCGTAGCTTCCATGTTTACTCTCGTAATTTTCTTCATATTCTTCTTTAGTTTCAGTATCTTTTTCTGTGTCTGTGTCTCCATTATATTCATTAGAACAATCAGATCCTATAAATATTTTAGTACTAGAGTCAAATACTTCACATGTCTTAGTTGTTGGCATATTATCACAATCATCAAATGTTTCAACTTTTATTGGTAATCCACCATAATTTTTTTGGTAATGATCAATTTCTAGAGTTGTACCAACTGTAGGCATTAATGCATGGGATGTACTGTCTCTTTCTTCTTTTCCTTTTTTTAATTTTATTTCTATAAACTTTGTATTATTTTCTAAATAATATTGACCTACTAATGAGTATCCTTCAAATTCTGAAGCATCTTTTGTTGAATTTAGAGAAAATACAAAACTACTTCCACAATTTTTTCTTTGGTTTGATTTATCTTCGCTTGAGTCATTATTATTTTTTACTTGTGTGATTGTTCCTTTTCTTAAAACTCCTTCTGCACCAGTGTGATAATTAAAATTGCATAAAAGGTAGCCATCCCTAAATAGTGCTCCACCTGTTCCAAAATCTATATATGAAAGTGCTGATGGACATGAATTTACAATTTTATTTTCAGAATTATAAAAAGCATACTCTATAGTCGTTTTATCATCTATATAAAAATCTTTATCTGTAAATATTTTTCCTTTTGGAACTCCAAAAGCACCACTAAAACTATATTTTTTATTTGTACTTTTAATTTTAAATTCATCTTTTATTCCTACCCCAGGATCCAAATAAATTGTAATTTCATCAGTTTCTGTTCCAGTTCCTGGATCATAGCTTAATTCATATGTACATTCTTTTGTTTCAGCATTTACAGTCATGCCCATTAAACATAACGTTGAAACTATTATAAAAAAATATTTTAATACCTTTTTCATTATCTTCACCTACTATGGTAATTATAATATATTTTTAATTTTTATACAATATAAAATGGCTTAAAAGCCATTATTTTTTTAGTATTCTTCCCGTAACTGTACCATATTCTTTTTCACCATAGTGATTAGTTACATTTAAATTTGTGAAATTACCTATTCTTTTACTTTTATAATTTCTTGTAAGACCTACTATACTTCCAGTTAGTTCTTCACCTTTTACTTCAGTAAATAAATCTGTATTTTCAACACTTATGGATTCTGATGTACCACATAGAGTACCTACAAATGATTCTCCGGTAATTTTACCATGGAATAGTGATCCTTTAACATCTAGTTTACCATTTACATGTCCAGATAAGACACCTACTTCTGATATTCCTTTAATATTTGTACTATCAAAGATAACATCTCTTACGTATAAATCTTTTGTTTCACTAAACATACCAACTGTTTCTTCACCACTTACTGTTAAATTTTTAATAGTATGTCCTCTTCCATATATAATTACACTAGTATCACTCATATTAATGCTTTCAAAGTTCTTAATATCCTTTAAATCTAAATCATTATTTAATATAATAACAATCTTATCAGTCTTTAACCCTTTAATTCTTTCTAAATCTTTTATAGTCTTAACAACTATAACTTTTACTTTCATTTCTTACCTTTCCTTTTTGTATAGTTTTTTAATAAAAAATTATATAATTTTGGTAATCAATTTCTCCTTCTTAAAGATTAAATATTTAAAATATTGTCTTTCATATATCTCCTAATACTAGATTAATCTTTGATATATAATCAAATAAATTTGATTAGGTATATTATATCAAATTAAAAGCACTATTTCTAGTGCTTACATTATTTAACTTGCTTGATAGATACTTTCATAGTATAGTCATTTATTTTTAATTCTTCAGTTGCATTATCATCTTCAGTTAGTGTTAGAGCTAATACTTCATCCATGATATAACTCTTGAATTCATTTATAGCATCTTTTATTTCTTTAGGTCCATTATATTTCATATCTATTCTATCTGAAATATCAAATCCACTTGTTTTTCTTAAATTTTGTACTTTAGATACTATTTCACGAGCTAAACCTTCATTAATTAAATCTTCATCTAGTACTGTATTTATAATAACAGTTTTGTAATTTAGCATTACTGCTTTGTATCCTTCTTTAGCATTTACTGTTTTTAATACATAATTAGAGTCAACATTATATTCGGTATCATTTAATGTAATAGTTAGTTTTCCATCTTCTAATTTTTTAGAATCAGAGTCACTAATATTATTTAAGTAATCAGTAAATGCTTTAATATTGCTTCCAAATACTTTACCTACTTCTTTGAAGTTTGGTTTATATGAAGTAGTTATGTATTTAGATAAGTCATTTGTCCAGTTTACTTCTTTAACATTAAGTTCTTCTTTGAATAGACTTTCAAATTCACCAACTAATTCTTTATATTTTTCTTCAAATATTACTTCTTTGATTGGTTGACGTACTTTGATTTTAGCTTCTTCACGAATATTTCTAGTATAACTAATTAATTCGATTACTAAATCCATCTTTTCTTCTAGTTTTTCATCTATTAGAGATTCATCACATACTGGATAATCTGCTAAATGTACGCTTTCTTTTCCAGTTAGTTTTTGATAGATTTCTTCACTTAGGAATGGACTAATTGGTGCTATTAACTTACATACACCAACTAATACATCATATGTAGTTTTATATACTGCTTTCTTAGAATCAGTAAGTTCACTTTCCCAGAATCTACGTCTATTACGTCTAATATACCAGTTACTTAAATCATCACATACAAAGTCTTGAATTAAGTGAACTGTTTTATTTAGATCATATCTATCCATATTCATAGTTACATTTTTAATTAAGTTATTATATTTAGATAGTAGCCAATAATCAATTTGTTCTAATTTATCATTACTTATATCAAAGTCTTCAGTTGATAATTTATCAGCATTAGCATACATTGCGAAGAATGTATAAGTGTTTTTAAGTGTACTAAATAATTTAGAGTTTGCTTCTTTAACACCATCTTCATCAAACTTAAGTGGAGTCCATACAGGGGATGCATAAGCTATATACCATCTAATTGGATCTGCTCCATATTTATGAATTAATGAGAATGGTTCGATTGAATTTCCTTTTGATTTGTGCATCTTTTGTCCATTTTTATCTAGTAATAATTCATTAACTAATACATTTTTATATGGGCTCTTACCTGTTAAAAATACACTTATTACGATTAGTGAATAGAACCAGCCTCTTGTTTGATCAATTCCTTCTGAAATAAAGTCAGCTGGGAATTGACTCTTCCATAAAGTTTTATTTTCAAATGGATAATGATATTGAGCAAATGGCATTGAACCACTATCAAACCAGCAATCTATTACTTCTTCACATCTAGACATTTCTTTATCACAATCTGGACATTTAATATGAATATCATCTACATATGGTCTATGTAAGTCTATAGTTTTTGGATCTACTTTAGTAGTTGCTTTTTCTGCTAATTCTTCTCTACTTCCAATCATTTCCATATGACCACATTCACATCTCCATAATGGAAGTGGTGTTCCCCAATATCTATTTCTTGAGATAGCCCAATCATTTAAATTTTCAAGCCAGTTTCCAAATCTCTTTTCACCAACGAATGATGGGAACCAATTAACTGTTTTATTTGCTTCGATGATTTTATCTTTAATCTTAGTTATTTCTAAATAATAACTTGGTCTTGAATAGTATAGTAATGGGTGATGACATCTCCAACAGTGTGGATAATCGTGATCCATTTTAATCTTTTTAAATAGTTTATCGTTTTCTTTTAACCATTTAATAACTATTTCATCTACTTCAAATACATTTTGTCCTTTCCATGGACCTTCTGTATATTTTCCATCTTCTCCGACTGGATTTACTACTGGAATTTGATATTTCTTACATACATTAGCATCATCTTGTCCGAATGCTGGAGCAATATGTACTACACCAGTACCATCTTCAGTAGTAACGTATTCATCACAAAGTACGAAGAATGCTTTACCTTTTACATCTATAAATGGCATTAATTGTTCATATTCAGTATATTCTAAATCTTTACCTTTATATCTTTCTAAGATTTCATATTCTTCTCCAAGTACTGATGGAACTAATTTTTCAGCAAGAATAAATTTATATCCTTTACTTGATACAGTTACATAATCTTCTTTAGGGTTAACACATAGTGCTAAGTTAGCCATTAATGTCCATGGAGTTGTTGTCCATACTAAGAAGTATTCATCGCTATCCTTTTTCTTAAATGGAACTATTACAGTATTAGCAGTAACATTTTCATAACCTTGAGCTACTTCATGAGATGCAAGTCCTGTTCCACATCTAGGACACCAAGGTACTATTTTAACTCCTTCATAGAATAATCCTTCATCAAAGAATTTCTTTAAGATATACCATTCAGTTTCAATGTAATTATTATCATATGTAATATATGGATGCTCTAAATCAATTAGTTGTCCCATTTCATCAGTAAGTCTATTAAATGCATCTACGTTAGTCCATACTGATTCCTTACATTTTTGATTAAATTTTTCAATACCATACTTTTCTATATCTTTTTTACCATCGAAGTGTAGTTCTTTTTCTACTTGTACTTCTACTGGTAAACCATGAGTATCCCAACCTATTTTTCTAATTACTTTGTTACCTTTCATAGTTTGATACTTACAGAACGTATCTTTAAGAAATTTGGCAATCATGTGATGAAGCCCTGGATTACCATTAGCAGTTGCTGGTCCATCATAGAAAACATAATTTGAATTTTTACTTCTATTTTCTATTGATTTGTTTAAGATATCATCTTTCTTCCAAAAATTAATAAGTTCTGCATCATTTTCTTCTACTGATTTGTTTCTTAAACTTTCAAAATCTTTCATACTTTTTCCCTCCTATAAAAAAAGAATGGTTACCAAGGAGTCTAAAAATAGACGGTACCATCCCTCTTATTAACTTAATTATTTTAACGCAATACTTGCGTACCTATCTTATCCATAGGTAACATCAGAAGTGATCTATATATAACTTCATTTCCTAGTTTCCACCAACCACTAGTTCTCTATAAAATTCATTATATAACGTCTTCCTCATTTGTTTTGAATGAGTTAATTATAACACTAGTATTTTAGTTTGTAAAGCATAAATTTATTAGTTAATTATTGTATTATTATCTAAATTGCTCTACAATATATGTATACATTTTTATATCATAAATTGACTTTTTGTATCATTTGTGATATAATGCACGTATATTTATGGGGGATAGATATGAATAAAGAATTAGTAAGAATATTAAGAAAGAAAATGCACATATATGCTACTAAAGTAAATGACTTAATAACAAAATATAATAGTATGAAAGCAAATGGCGCCAGTACCAAAGAACTTAATGCTATTGCTATTGAAGCTCATGATTATAATTCTAAATATAGTGAAGTTAAAAGTGAATATGAAGGTTATGTGTTTAGATATGAAAGATACGTTTCTTTAGAAAAAACTGGCGGTGAAAAGTATAAAGATGCTCATACAAACTTTGTTACTTATGAACTTAATTTATTATTCAAATATGAACTTGAAGAAAAATTAACTAGTAGTAATGCAAGTGAAGTTAAAGATGATAATGTTTCTGAAAAAGAAGAAACTAAAGAAATAGTTCATGAAGAAAGTTATACTCATCATAAGCCTAAAAAAGGAAGTAAACTATTAGCTGGTGCTTTAATTTTTGCATCTGCTTTAGGCTTTGGTTATGGTCTTAGTGCTTGTTCTTCTAATATTAACAATCCTGCTATTGTTGATATTGATACAGGTAACAGTAGTCAAAATGATGAAGATGTTACTAAGGATGAACCTAAAAACGAAGATAAAACTATAATGCCTGAATTAAATCCTGAAGACGTTAAGACTCCAAAACAAAAAGAAGATATAAAAGAAGATCCAAAGCAAGAAGAACCAAAACAAGAAGAAACAAATAATGAAGGAATTATAATTTCTGAAGAACCTGAAGAAGTTCCTGAAACTAATGAAACAATTAATACTAATGATTTTGCTTATTTAAAAGAAACAGCAAGTCTTTATGATACTAATACAGATGATAAACAAGAGTTAGAAAAGATCGAGAAATTTCAAAAGGTTTTAAGAATTAGTACAGATGGTAATTACGATTATGTTCAAACTGAAGATTTACAATATGGATATATAGAATCAAGTAAATTAGATGTACTTCCTGATATGTATGTTGAAGTTGATATAAGCGATCAGACTGTTGAACTTTATAAAGATAAAGGCGTAATTTTAACTACATTATGCGTTACTGGTAAAGATAGTACACCTACTCGTATTGGTTACTTTCCTATCAAGTATAAAACTTATGATACTTATTTAAAAGGTCCAGGTTATAAAAGTCATGTTTATTATTGGATGCCTTTTGATGGTGGAATTGGTTTGCATGATGCTGCTTGGAGAAGTGAATTTGGTGGAGATATTCATTATAATAGTGGAAGCCATGGATGTGTTAATATGCCACATGATGCTGCTAAAACAATATATGAAAATGTAAGTGCTGGTACTAAGGTATTAGTTCATAATTAGTAAAATCAAAAAAAGATATTCTTTAGGGAATATCTTTTATTTTAGAATATTAAATACTTTGTTATTAATGGAGTTATTATATTTGAAAAATATAATGTCATTATTGCTCCTATAAGTAGAAATGGTCCAAATGGAATGATTCCTTCTTTATTTTTCTTACTAATTATAAATGAGAAGATAAGACCAACTACTGAACCTATAAATAATGCAACGAAGCTATTTATTGCTCCTAAGGCTAATGCTATTATACCCATTAGTTTAATATCTCCATCACCTAATGATTCTTTTTTGAACATATAATTTCCAAGTAATTTTAATCCATACATTATTGCAAATAATAATGCTGATGCAATAATATGTTTAAATACTTCACTCATTTCTAAACATACACATAAAGTTATGATAATAGAGATTCCTGATATTATTAGTACCCTATCTGAAATGTAGTAATATAGAAAGTCACTAATTATAGTTACCATTAATGCACAAGTTAATATTGTTGCTATCCAGAAATTAAATGTAAAATCATACATTAAATAGTTACATAGGAATAGTAATGCACTTACCATTTCTACAAATGGATAGATAAAGTTAATTGGTTTTTTACAGTAAGCACATCTTCCTCCTAGGAATATATATGATAATATTGGAATATTCATATACCATTTTAGTGTTTTACCACAATCATTACAAAAGCTTCTAGGTGAGGTAGCTTTTACTTTGTTTGGGATTCTATATCCCATACATCCTAAAAAACTACCCATTACAGCACCTAATACTGTCATTAAAATCATTATTTCTATTTGCATAATTCATCCCCCTAACTTAATGTTGAGTACATACCAAACATTGGTACTACTATTGCTATTAATATGAATCCAACTATTACTGCTAAAAATATAATCATAATTGGTTCTATAAATGTTTTAATCATATTTACTGAGTTTCTTTGCATCTTTTGATAATAGTCACCTACTTTATCTAGCATTGTTGCAAGCTCACCTGTAGATTCACCTGTAAGTATCATATAATATGCTACTTGAGGTACTGCCCAGTTATCTTTAAATGTTTCACTCATTTTTTCACCTTTTAATAGGTTATTTATTGTTCTATACATTATTCCTTTATAAATTTCATTTGATGTTATTTTTCCTAAGATATCAATACTATCTGTAAGAAGTACATTATTTTTATTTAGTGTTGCGAATGTACGAGCAAATAATGCTATTTCTTTATAAATTATTAAGTTTCCTATTACTGGTAACTTCATAAATATGTGTTGCATCATTGCTCTAAAAGCTTTGACTTTCTTGTATAGATATGTATAAATTATTACTACTGCAAGTATTACTTCAATAATTGTCATATATTCATTTTGTAAGAATGCTGAAATATTAAGTGTAATTATTGTTACTTGGTTAAGTTCCGCATTCATTGATTCATATACATCTACAAATTGTGGAACTATATATGTTAACATGAATATAACTATTACTATTGCAAATACTAATACTATACATGGATATGCAAGAGCACTAACAACTGCTCTTTTTGTATCTTCAACTTCTTGATAATAAGCACTCATTTCATCAAGTGTACCTTCTATATTACCAATCATTTCTGCACTTTTAATCATATTTATTAATAAAGCTGGAAATACATTACCTTGCTTGTTCAATGCTTCTGAGAATGTTTCACCCATTGTAAGTTCATAAATAACTGCGTCATAAACAGATTTATATTTTTTTCTTTTATCTTGTTCAGCTAGGACTTTAACTGCATCTGTAAGCGGGATTCCTGCTTTTATATAAGTTGATAATTGAGCAAGCCAGAATATTAAGTCCTTATTTTTCATTTTTCTCTTTATACTAGATGATTCAGTATGGAAGAAGTTGATTGCCCAGTTTGTTTCTATTTCATAAACTGTCATTCCTTCATCTATTAAGTATGAATAAACATCTAATTTAGAAAGAGCAGCAAAATAACCTTTTACTAACTTTCCATCTTTGTTCTTTGCTAAATATCTATATGTTTGTTTTACCTCTGATCTAACAGCATCCTCACCATTAGGATTTACTGTCATTATGATAAGACTTGCTTCTTTTCTTTCACGAGCTGCTTTTACAAATGATAAATTATCATATTTATCTTTAATATATTCTTGAACTCTTTGACTAAATGTTTTAGTTTCTTCTGCTTTTTCTTTTTTAGCAACGTCTTTTAGTATTTCTATTCTTCTTTTTATACGTGTATAGGCATCATATACAACTTTACTACACTTATTATATATAAAGAGTGGTAAATCATAAAATAAAATTGAAAAAGTATAAGTAACACCTATATATAACGCTGTTGAAAGAGCAAATATTTCTAGCCATATACTCTTAAAGAAATATTCCCAAATACTTTGTACTATAATTATAATTCCCCATATTAAGTAACTAAAGAATGACACAATAAAAGATATTATTATATCAAAAGTTCCAAATATACCTACGCCTACGCTTCTTATAAGTGCAATTATTTCAGTAATTATTGTTTTAGGCACTGCCATTATATTAAAAGATGACTTTTTATTTGTTTTAGGTTTAGCTTGCTTAATGGTTTTTTTCTTCTTAATTGTACCTTTTTTAGCCATACTTATCTTTCCTTCTTACTCTACTATACATTGATTATAACATATTATTTTTTAAATAAAAACACCTTTTTAACTTTTTTTAATTAATTTAATATAATATTTATAGGTGATTATATGAATACTGAACTTTTATCAATTTTTAAGAAAATAAATATATCAAGTATTGCTAGTACCGCTAATAAAACATTGGGTGTTATAAAGAAAACTATCCCTGTCTATAGAGAAGTAAAACCATATTTATTAAAAGAGAAAAGTATTTTTAAAAAGGCAGAAGAACCTTTGTTAGATGAAATAAAAGAAAGTAATGTACCACTTGAAGATAGAAGTTCTTCATACAATGATACTCTTACTTTCTTTCAATAGTTATTCTCTTTCGTCTGTACTAAGTATTGTTAAGAATGCTTCTTGAGGTATTGATACACTACCTACTTGTTTCATTCTTTTTTTACCTTCTTTTTGTTTTTCTAGAAGTTTTCTTTTTCTTGATACGTCTCCACCATAACATTTGGCAAGTACATTTTTTTTCATAGCTGAAATGTCTTCACGAGCTATTACTTTTGATCCTATGCAAGCTTGAATTGGTACTTGGAACATTTGTCTTGGTATGATCTTTTTTAAGTTTTCACATATTATTTTTCCACGTTTATATGCAAAGTCTTTATGAACTATTAGACTTAACGCATCAATTATATCACCATTTAGAAGTATATCCATTTTAACTAGTTTGCTTTCTCTGTTACCTATGAATTCATAATCAAATGATGCATAACCTTTAGTATAACTCTTTAATTTATCAAAGAAATCATATACTATTTCAGATAGAGGCAATTCATAAGTTATATTGACTCTTGTTTCATCTAAGTATGACATATTTTTGTATATACCTCTTTTATCTTGGCATAATTCCATTATTGGTCCTACGTATTCACTTGGCACATAGATATTTGCTCTTACGAATGGTTCTAATACTTTTGATATTTTTGATGGATCTGGCATTTTAGATGGTGAATCTATAGATACACTACTTCCATCGTTAAGAATAACTTCGTAGATAACTGATGGACTTGTTGCGATTATATCAATTCCAAATTCTCTTTCTATTCTTTCTTGTATGATTTCCATATGAAGAAGTCCTAGAAAACCACACCTAAAACCAAAGCCTAAGGCTATTGATGTTTCTGGTTCAAATGTTAAAGATGCATCACTTAATTTAAGTTTTAATAATGCTTCTTTTAAGTCAGGATACTTTGATGATTCAATTGGATATATTCCTGAAAATACCATTGGTTTCATTGGTTTATATCCTGGAAGAGCTTCTACTGTTTCTCCATCTAAACATATTGTATCTCCTACTTCTACTTCAGTTATACTTTTAATAGACGCACTTAAGAAGCCTACTTCACCAGCACTTAAGCTATTCTTTTTGATTTCGTGTGGAGTATGTTTACCTAGTTCTAGTACTTCGTAAGTTGCGTTTGAATTTATAAATCTTATTTTGTCTCCTACTTTAACAGTGCCATCCATTATTCTAATAAGAATAACTACACCTTTATATGGGTCAAAGTAGCTATCAAATATTAATGCTCTTAGTTTATTACTATCACTCTTTGGACTTGGAACTCTTTCAATAACTGCATCTAGTAATTCATCAACGCCTTCACCAGTTTTTCCTGAACAACAAATTATTTCATCTCTATCAAAGCCTATTGTTTTGACAAGTTCATCTTTTACTTTTTCGGGGTTTGCATTTGGTAAATCTATTTTATTAATGACTGGTATTATCTTTAGGTCTGCTTCTAGTGCTAAATAAAGGTTTGCTAGTGTTTGAGCTTCTATTCCTTGAGTTGCATCTACCACTAGAATTGCTCCTTCACAAGCAGCTAGGCTTCTACTCACTTCATAACTAAAGTCTACATGCCCTGGAGTATCTATTAAATGAAGAGTATAACCTTTATATTTAAGTTCTACTGCATTTAACTTAATAGTAATTCCTCTTTCTCTTTCAAGATCCATAGAGTCTAGTATTTGATCTTTCTTTTCTCTTTCAGTTACTGCATGACAAATATCAAGTATTCTGTCTGCTAGAGTACTCTTGCCATGATCTATATGAGCTATTATACAAAAATTTTTAATCTTATCTCTTTCCATAAGAAATATTTTAACAAATTAAGTCATAAAATACAATTGTTTGTATAATAAAAGAGAACTATTTTAGTCCTCTATCGTTTTCACTTATTCTTTTAAAAAAAATTATATTTTAAAATATTAACTGGTATATTTTATTTCTTTTCTTAGCAGTTTTTTGATTTAACGAATTGTAATTTCATACCTGATTCTGGACTCTTTGGATCGAATGCTTTAACACCTCTATTATGTCTTAATTTTCTTATTGCTTTTGCTTCTATTTGTCTAATTCTTTCACGAGTTACATGAAGTTGTTGACCTATTTCTTCTAGGGTATGTACTCTTCCATCATCAAAACCAAATCTTAATGCAATTACTAGCGCTTCACGATCTGTTAATATTCCACCATTAAATACTATTTTTTTAAAGTCTTCGTAGAATAATTTATCTGAATAATCTTGATCTCTTGTATTTGGATCTTCTATCATATCTCCTAGTTCTGTATCTTCTGGTTCAGAACCGGTTCCTTTTACTGGAGTAGATAAAGATACTGGGTTGCTTGCTATTACTTTTTGTATTTCTTCTACTCTTTCTCTAGACATATCTAATACATCAGCTATATCTTGTGAAGTTGGTTCAGTTCCATATTCTTTTTCATATCTTTCTATAACTTTTTTAACCTTTTGGACTTCTTCATGTAAATGTACTGGTATTCTTATAACTCTTGATTTATCAGCTATTGCTCTTGTCATTGCTTGACGAATCCACCAAGTAGAATAAGTACTGAATTTATATCCTTTGGTATAGTCGAATTTTTCAACTGCTTTCATAAGACCTATATTTCCTTCTTGAATTAAATCTAGCATTGGAAGTCCACGTCCTACATAACGTTTAGCAATCGAAACAACTAAACGAAGATTACGTTCTGCTAATATTTTTGCTGCTTCTTCATCACCCTCAGCAACTCTCTTACCTATTTCAAGTTCTTCTTCATGTGTTAAAAGTGGCATATCAAGTTCTCTTAAATACATTCTTACATTATCTACATAAGCCAAAGTATCATAACTAAGATCTAATTCTCCTGCTGGTTTAACTTCTTCTACTTCTTCTGCTACTTCTTTTTCTTTTATTTCTTTACCAGTAAGCATAGAATATGATGTAATCATTGCTCCAATAGTATCATTACCTACTATATCCATAATACCTTCTATATCTAAGATGGTATCTAACATTTCTTTTAAAGATAATGAATCTTTAATTAAATCATTAGTGTCATCTATTGTTAAAGATATTTTTTTAGCTTGTAAAAATTTTGCTAGATTTCTACAATTCTTTAATTGATTAGATTTTCCTACTAGAAATGTTGAATCAGCATATTCTTGTATCATTTTAAATTTTTCTTCTTTTGTCGCCATAATTTCACCCCTTTAAAAAGCGTTTTATATTATATCATATTGTTTCTTTGTATGCAACTTTTTTCTTTTTTTAGGCATAAAAAAAGAAGCATTTAACTTCTATTTAATATTATCTTTATATCTTTTAATCGAATCCTCTATAACTTTTAATGCTTCTTCTTTATCATAGTATTTTCCTACTTGAACTTTTATATCTTGTAGTGTTTTGTAATTTTCAAAAAAATTCTTTATTTCTTCTAACATAAATTCAGATAGATCTTTTAATTCGTTGATTTCATTATATCTAGGGTCGACATCTACTACAGAAATAATTTTATAATCTTCTGCTCCATTATCAATGAGTTTTAAACATCCAACTACTCTAGCTGGTATTACACATCCTGGATAAGTAGGCTCAGTACCAATAACAAGTATATCAAGTGGATCTCCATCTTTAGCAAGTGTATTATCAATAAAACCATATTCTGCTGGATAAGCCATTGCTGAATATAAAACTCTATCTAATTTAATCTTACCATTCTTGATTTCAAACTTATTTCTACTTCTATAAGGAATTTCTATTATAGCTTCTACTACGTTATTCATTTATTCACCATCCTAAAAGAAGTATAACATAAGACAACAAAAAAAGCCAACATTAGTTGACTACTTTGTTTCTTCTTTAGTAACTTTGATAGCTTCTTTACCTTTGTAATAACCACATTTTGTGCAAGCTCTATGAGGAGCAACTACAGCACCACAATTAGTACAAGTAGTAACTGTTGGAGCAGTTTTCTTTAAATGTGTTCTTCTTTGTCTTTTAGCAGTTTTACTAATTCTTCTAAATGGTAAAGCACCAAATAAAGTAATGTCTAATCTCATTTTTATTCCTCCTTTTATATCAGGTCGTAAAAATATATCTTTTTCACTTCGCTAAAGTATTTTCTCATAAAAAGATAAAAATATCAAGAGAATTTTAGTATTTTCTTATAAAATTTGTATAATTATTAGTATTTTGTTATAATTTTCGTAAGGGGGATACTCTATGAAACTATTAGTTAGTGATTATGATGGTACTTTTAATGAAGATAATAGACTATCTAAAATTAATAAAAATATAGATGCAGTTAAAAGATTTATGGATAATGGTAATATATTTGCTTTTGCAACCGGTAGAAATTATGAGTCAATTAAGAAAGAAATTACTAAGTATCATATACCATATAACTATCTAATATGTAGTAATGGTAGTACTGTGTTTGATCATAAAGATAATATATTATTTCAAAATACTTTATTAATAGATGCAGTTAGAAAAACGCTTAAATATCTTGATCATTTTGGATTTATTAAAAGTGTAGAACTTCATGATGCTTATGGTAGAGTTACAAATGACTTTAATAATGTATGCGAGATAATTTGTACTTTGAAATTTAAAAATGCTTTAGATGCAAGAATGGTAAGAGAAGAAATTGCTTTTTTAGATAGTTTTTCTTTTATGAATGTAATTATATTTAAAGAAGAACTTGATAAAAGTGATGGTATATATGTAGTAAGTCGTATAGAAGGAATTAATAAAGATGATATTTATACCATTGGAGATGCTTCTAATGATAAAGGGATGCTTGAAGAATTTAATGGTTTTAAGATGCCCTACTCATACCCTGAAATAATGTTTAGTGAAGCAAAAATAGTTAGATCTGTTAAAAACTTAGTTAGAAAGATAGAAAGGAATAGTCATGAATAAAGTAATTGGTATAGTTGCTGAATATAATCCATTTCATAATGGACACAAGTATCAAATAGATAAAATAAGAGAAAAGTACAAAGATGCTACAATTGTTGTGGTAAGTTCCTCATCGTTTACGCAAAGAGGAGATACATCAATATTAAATAAATTTGATAAAGCCGAAGTTGCACTTAATAATGGAGTTGATTTAGTAGTTGAACTCCCTTATGTTTATAGTACTCAAAGTAGTGATATATTTGCTAATGCTGCTATAAAGATACTTAACTATTTAAAAGTTGATGCTATATGTTTTGGTACAGAAAGAGATAGTATTGGTGATATTAAAAAATGTGCTATTACACAGTTAAATGATCCAAAGTATGATGAAATAGTACGCGAGGAACTAGATTCAGGTGTTAACTACCCTACTGCCTTAAATAAGGCATTAAAGAAACTTATAGATATAGAAATAACTGAACCTAATGATTTACTTGCTTTGAGTTATATAAAAGAGATTATAAAGAATCAATATAATATAGAAATATTTAATATAAAAAGAACTAATGATTTTCATGATATAGAATCTAATGAGAAAATAATTTCTGCGTCTAATGTTAGAAATAAAATAATAAATAATATTGATATTAAGAATTATGTGCCAAGTGATGTGTATTTAAAACTTAAAGATATTAAACTTAATGATAAATATTTTGAATTTTTGAAATATAAAATAAATTCTGAAGATAACTTAGAAAAGTATTTAGATGTAGATGAAGGACTAAGTACAAGAATTAGAGATGCAATAGATAAATCTAATGATCTTGAAGAATTGATTCAAAATATCAAAACTAAGAGATATACTTATAATAAAATATCTAGGATGCTTAACCATATACTTTGTTCATTTACTAAGGATGAGAGAGATAAAACTAAAGATATAGAATATATAAGAATACTTGGATTTGATGGTATTGGTCAAAAACATTTAAATAGTATTAAAGATGAAATGGAAATTAAAATACTTAATAAGTTTGATACTAGTTATAAAGCATTAGAAATAGAAAAAAGAGTTAGTAGTATATATTCCATGATAATGTCTGATATAATGGATAAAGAAATTAAAAATATACCAGTTAAAAAGTGACTTTTGAGGTCACTTTTATTTTGCTTCGTACCAATCTTTACCGTAGTTTATTTCTACTTTTAGTGGTACATCTAATTTATATATATTTTCCATAGTATCCTTAACTATTTCTTTTACTTCTTCTATTTCATCTTCTGGTACATCGAATATTAATTCATCGTG
>CAKOJC010000008.1 GCA_934088535.1 uncultured Bacilli bacterium
CAAGATCCAGTATCACTAGAAACACCAATAGGTGAAGAAGATGACTCTCATTTAGGAGATTTCCTTGCTGATGAAAGAACAATGTCACCAGAAGAATTCGCAACATACGAAATATTAAAAGATGAATTACGTGAAGTATTAGATACACTAACAGTACGTGAAAAAGAAGTATTAGAATTAAGATTTGGCTTATTTGATGGTTCAAGTCACACACTAGAAGAAGTAGGAAAACAATTCAAAGTTACTCGTGAAAGAATTAGACAAATTGAAGCAAAAGCTCTTAGAAAACTAAGACACCCATCAAGAGCTAAAAAACTAAAAGATTTCTTAATTGAATAGAATTGAAACAATATATTCATTCATAGATTTAGATGATAGAGTAGTAGATGTAGGGTGTGATCAAGCAAAACTAGGAATACTACTAGCAAAAAGAAATCAAAAATCTATCGCAAGTGATATAAGTAAAAAAGTAATAGAAAAAGCTTCACTTGATATAAGAAAATTAGGTTTAGATAACTTAATAGATTTAAGAATATCTAATGGTCTTTCAAACATAAAAGAGGGTGAAGCAGATACACTAGTCTTATCAGGAATGGGAACTCATAAAATATTAGAAATATTAAATAATACCAATCTTAGATTTAAAAAGATAATAACTATTTCTAATAACTATCACGATATATTGAGAAATAAAATGAATGAATTAAACTATAAAGTAGAAATAGAACAAATAATTCTAGAAAATAATAAATATTATAATTTAATACTATTTACTGAAGGAACAAAAAAATATTCTAAAAAAGAACTAACTTTAGGACTTAACCACAAAGATAATAACTTATATAAAGAATATCTTAATTACTTATTAAATAAATATAAAAAAATTAAAGAAAGTTCTAAAGATAAAAATACTAAAATAGATGAAATTATATCTCTAATAGAAGGTACTATTAAATAGTACTTTTTATTTTATGTGTAATATGCTAAAATTTATAATTGGAAGGTGATAAAAATGAGAAAATATTTAAAATATGTATTATGTTTATGCTTATTATTTATGCTTTGTGGATGTAGTGAGGAGGAAGTAAAAATGAATTATACCACTGAAGAAGTAAATGGAAAAACAGTTTTCAATATTGAAGACAAAAAATATATAGAAAGTGAAGAAGAAACAAATTTTGTTAAGATTGATACTGATGGTTATGGAATAATGATAGCTGAACTTTATCCTGATGTAGCTCCTATAACAGTAGAAAACTTCAAAAGTTTAGTAAAAGATAAATTTTATGATGGCATTATCTTCCATAGAGTTATTAAAGACTTTATGATTCAAACTGGTGATCCTACTGGTACAGGTATGGGTGGAAGTGAAAAAGAAATCAAAGGTGAATTTAAAAATAACGGAGTAGAAAATAATTTATCTCATACAAGAGGAGTTCTTTCAATGGCAAGACGTGGAAGCAATCCTGAAACAGAAGATACTATGAATTCAGCATCTAGTCAATTCTTTATAGTTCATCAAGATTCAGATTTCTTAGATGGAAACTATGCATCATTTGGAAAACTACTAAATGGTTATGATGTTCTTGATAAAATAGCTACTACTGAAACTAATAGTAGTGATAAACCACTTAAAGATATCAAAATGAACACTATAAGATTTGTTACTTTATATGAGGAATAAAAATGATATTATTAGATGGAAAAAGTTTAAGTGCTAAGATAAAAGATGAATTAAAAGGAAATATTAATTCTTACGTTCAAACACCAATATTAGCTGTTATAACTATAGGTGATGATGCAGCTAGTGAAGTATACGTAAAAAATAAAAGAAAAGCAT
This sequence comes from uncultured Bacilli bacterium, assembly GCA_934088535.1. The sequence goes on from CAKOJC010000008.1 coordinate 1,841, forward strand.
GTGAGTATGTGGGAATGAGCTTCTTACACTTAGATTATGCAAGCTGTGTAAAAGAAGAAGTTGTTATTAAAAAAATAAAACAACTAAATAAAGATAAAAGTATAAATGGTATTATAGTACAATTACCTATACCAAAAAACTTTAATGTTTCAAAAATCATTAACACAATAGATCCATCAAAAGATGTAGATGGTCTAACTAATACTCAAGCAGGAAAACTAATTCAAAATGAAAAATGCTTAATTCCATGCACACCTAAAGGTATTATGGAAATATTTAAAGAATATAAAATCGATTTAGAAGGAAAACATGTAGTAATAGTAGGTAGAAGTAATTTAGTAGGTAAACCACTGATGCTAGAATGCTTAAATAAAAATGCAACTGTAACTATGTGTCATAGTAAAACAAAAAACTTAAAAAGTTATACTAAAAATGCAGACATTCTCGTAGTCGCAGTAGGTAAAAAATATTTAATAGACAAAACTATGGTAAAAAAAGGTTCTGTCATTATTGATGTTGGTATTAATAGAATAGATGGAAAACTTTATGGAGATGTTAATCCTAATGTAGAAGAAGTTTGTGGATACTTAACACCAGTACCAGGAGGAGTAGGACCAATGACAGTATCAATGCTTCTTAAAAATACATTTGCAGCCTATAAAAATCAAAATGGAATAGTTGATATGTTTGATTTAAACCTATAAAAAAAGACTTAAGATTTCTCTTAAGTCTTTTAGTTTACTATCTATTATAGAATTCAACGATTAATGCATCATTAACTTCAGAATTTAATTCTTCACGTTCTGGATATCTTACATAAGTACCACATTTCTTAGTTTTATCAACTGATACATAAGCAGGAATATTAATATCCATATTAACACATTCATTAATTACTGGATGATCAAGTGAATTTTCTTTAACAGAAATAACACTACCAACTTTAACTCTGAATGATGGAATATCAACTTTCTTACCATCAACTAAGATATGTCCGTGATTAACGATTTGTCTTGCAGCTCTTCTAGTTTTAGCAAATCCCATTCTATATACTAAATTATCTAATCTACTTTCTAAAAGTATTAATAAGTTAGTACCATGAATTCCTTGCATCTTACCAGCAGCATCAAATGTTTTTCTGAATTGTTTTTCAGAAAGTCCATACATAAATCTAACTTTTTGTTTTTCTTGTAATTGAACACCGTATTCACTAAGTTTCTTTCTACTAGTTCCGTGAATTCCAGGAGCAGTAGGTTTACGTCTTAATTCTTTACCAGTTTCAAGTGTTGAAAAACCATATCTTCTAGATTTTTTAAATGCAGGTCCGATATATCTTGACATAGTATTTTGTTCCTCCTTCTACAAATATTTGTATTAAAGGCCACCATATAAATCATAGGGAGTTTCTTAATTACTTTCGCCTTGGCAGAAGTTACTTATATTTTTTCAAAGAAACACATTACAATTTATTTAGGCACTGCCAAATAAATACTTAGTAAATTATATAATATTTTTTTCTAAAAATCAACAAATTATTAGTATATTTCCCATAAATATGCTATAATTTTAGTACGGAGAGTGATAAAATGGCAAAAAATAATATGGGAATTAAGTATAAAAGACCAAAAAGAGAAAGAAATAAAGTAGATTATACTATGACAGAAAATGATGGTTTTAAGAAATTCTTTATCACATTGGCATCTGTTTTAGTATTTATAGGAGTTCTATATCTAGGAGTTTTAGGTTTAGAAAAATTAGGTGTATTTGAAGAAGGATACACAAAACCAAGCAAAGGTGCTACTGAAATAAGTGATGAATACATTATGATCGGAACAGTATTCAATAGACCTGAAAAAGAATATTTAGTTTTATTTGATGACTATTCTAAAAATCTAAATCCTTATATCAATACTTTAGCTGAAAATAATAAATTAAGAGTATACAAAGTTGATATGAGTAAATCAGAAAATGCAAAATATAGTAGTGAAGATGAAAATAAGAATCCAAAAAATGATAATGATTTAAAAATTAATGGTTTAACATTAATTAAAATATCTAATGGAAAGGTTTCTGAATACATCACTGGTGAAGACAAGATAGAAGAATACTTAAAATAATGAAAGAAGAACTAGCAAAAGTTTGTAAAATTATAGAAAATGAAAATCTAAAAAATTGTAATACCTATAAATTAGAATGCACATGTTCATATATTGTTTTTCCAAGTACATTAGAAGAATTAAAGAAAATAATAAATATATTAAAAGAATATAAAAGTAAATGGTTTATATTAGGTAATGGCTCAAATATAATTTTACCAAGTTATTATGATGGAGTAGTTATAAAACTAAGTAACTTTAATAAATGTGAAATTAATGAAAATAATATATATGTAGAGAGTGGGTATATGTTAAATAAACTTGCTCAAGAGCTTTCTAATAAAGGATATACTGGTATAGAGTGGGCAACAGGTATTCCAGGAACAATAGGCGGATCAATTTGTGGTAATGCGGGAGCATACAAGTCATCAATGAGTAATATTATAAAAGATGTAACAGTCCTTGATAATGGTAAAGTTATTACACTCAATAATCAAGATTTAAAATTTAAATATAGAACCTCTATTCTTAAAGATAAAAAAGATTTAATAGTTCTATCATGCAATATAAATTTAAAAAAAGGAAATATAGATGAAATTAAAAAAACTATAGAAGAAAGAACATTAAAAAGAATAGAGACTCAACCACTTGATTATCCATCTTGCGGAAGTGTATTTAGAAATCCAGAAGGTATGTCATCAGGAAAATTAATAGATGACCTAGGATTAAAAGGATATATGATCGGCGGAGCAAAAATAAGTGAAAAGCATGCTAACTTTATAATTAATTATAATAACGCAACCAGTGAAGACATAATTAAACTAATTAACTTAATTAAAGATAAAATAAAAAAGAACTATAATATAGATCTAGTTTTGGAACAAGAAATAATAAAATAAAAGTGACTTATCTAAGTCACTTTTTATTTTAAATTAATTACTTTTTTTTGCTGATTTAATTTCTTTAGTTGACATTCTAACTTTTTTACCATCAACTTTAACTGTTTGTAAATTAACTTTTTGAGTTTTTTTAGTTGCCTTTAATGAAAAAGGTCTATTTTGTGAACTCATATTTTTTCTATTTGATACATTCTTTGCCATTTTTTACTTGCCTCCTCTTTTTAAGCCAAATATAATTTAACATACTTTTTCATTTAAGTAAAGTAAAAATTGACTTTTTATCTTCTTTTTAGTAGAATAAGCACTAAAGTTGGGGGAACGTATGGAAAAAAAAGAAACAAAAAGATATGCTATTGTAGAATATTTAGGAACTGTAAAAAGAGAATATAATACTAAAGAAGAGTATCAAGAATTATTAAAAACAATAGAAAGGTATAATAACAGAAAGACTCATAAACATTTTTATGGTAATATAACTTCAGAATTAAAAGATGGAAAAATATCAGTAATTGTCCATATATATCATAAACTTACTGAAAAGATGGGAATAAGTGACATTGATCATTTTACAGAAGGATTTGAAGAAGAAGAACTAATTAATTACTTTAGAAATATAACATCATCTAAAACAGCAGAACCAGATATTAATATTTGTTATTTCGAAAATAAAGATTTAAAAGATAAAAAAGTTGATGAAGTAAATTATGAAAGAAGAATTAAATATTTACCAATACTTTATAAAGGAGATTTACCATTTTTAGATAAAGGATATATAAAAAAATGTTTATTAGCACATGCTAAAAATAATGATTATGGATTCTTTAAAGATTTAGCAAACGAATTTGCTCCATATAAAGTGATCGAAGTAAATATAGAAGAACTTTTAAGTACTGTGCAAAAATGTCAATTTGAAGGTTACAATCAAGTAGAAATGGCTAATGCAGCTTATAGATTATACAACAATTTAATAGTTGAAAGAGACAGTGAAGGAAGAATAATAAGACTTAAAAATGGAGAATATCAAATAAGTAGAAGAAGACAAAGAGACTATGGCTTCTTTATTAGAGACTATAATATGTTTGATTCAAGAAGAAAAATCCCAACAAGATATAATAAACGTATAAAACCAGAAGAAGATATAAAACTAAAAAAATCACAAAAACCTACAGAAGAGTAATAATTCGACAAAATTTACTCTTCTTTTTTTATATACTAATTTTGGTGATGAAATGATATACATAGATGAATTAATATTATTAAATTTTATAATAGACTTTTTAATATTAAAAACTACATCAAAAATATTAAAACTTAATACTACAACATTAAAAATAATACTATCTAGTTTAGCAGGCGAAATATCGTTATTATATTTATTTGTTAATCTAAATAATATAGAACTTACTTTATTTAAAATAACAATAGGAATTATTATGAATTTAATAGCATTTGGATTTAATGATATTAAAGAATTTATAAAAAATTTAGTTTATTTTTATATGTTTTCTTTCTTTTTAGGAGGCACTCTATATTATTTAAAAATAGAATCATTAGTAAAATATCAATATTATCTTTTATTAATACCATTAATTATGAATATATTAAAATATTTTACATATAATCTAAAGAATATAATAAATTTAAGACATAAAGTAACTATTTATTTAAAGAATGGAAAAGTATTATATCTAAATGGATATATGGATACAGGAAACACACTAAAAGATCCTTATAGTAATAAAAATGTAATAATAATTAATAAAGAAATAAATGAAAATTTTTTCTTAGTTCCATTTAAAACTATAGATAATTCTTCCCTTATAAAATGCTTTAAACCTAAAAAAGTATTTATTGATGGAATAGGTGAAAGAAAAGACATAGTAGTAGGTATTTCAAATAAAAAATTTAAAGGTTTTAATTGCCTATTAAATTATAATCTTATGGAGGAATAAATGTTAGAAAAAATATTAAATAAGTTTTTTAAAAAAGATGAAGTTTTCTTTGTGGGAAGTACAGATATTTTGCCACCACCACTAAAAAAAGAAATTGAAGAAGATTTAGTAAGAAGAAGTAATATGGGAGATTTAGAAGCAAGAAATAAATTAATAGAACATAACCTAAGGCTAGTTGTATTTCTTGCAAAGAAATATGACAACACAATCTATGATTTAGAAGATCTAGTTTCAATAGGAACAATTGGATTAATAAAAGGTATCAAAACATATAAATTAGATAAAAACATAAAACTAGCAACGTATGCATCAAGATGTATCGATAATGAAATATTAATGTTTTTAAGAAAAAACAAAAAAAGAATGAGCGAAGTAAGTTTTGAAGATTCAGTTAATTTAGATAGTGAAGGAAATGAACTGCATATAGAAGATATCTTTGGTACTGAAGAAGATTTAGTTGAAAAGTCAATAGAATGTAAAGATGATAAATTATTATTAGTTAGTGAAGTAAAAAAGTTAGATGAAAGAGATAAAGAAATAATAGAATTAAGGTACGGACTTTCAGGTAAAAAGGAGCTAACGCAGAAAGAATTGGCTCAAAAATTAAACATTAGTCAGTCATATATATCTAGAATAGAGAAAAAAGTAATAAAAAAACTAAAAGCAATAATGAAAATATAGAGTATAAACTTTATATTTTTTTAATTTTAACTTGTTTTTAAATATAGAGATGTGCTAAAATATCTATAGTATATGACATAAAAGGAATTGGAGGAATAGAAATGTCAAATAATTATGATGATTATGGCTACGAAGATAATGATTATGATAATAGCGGCGCAGCGAAGAAACGACTATTCATCGGCTTTCTAGTTGTAGCAGCAATAATAATAGTTATTATTTTATTCTTAAAGGGATGTGCTGGTGGAAACAAGAAACCAAGTAATGATCCAACAACACCAACTTTTGATTATGAAAAAACACTATTAGAGGCAGGAAAGAAATTTTATGAAAACAATACTGATTTAGCTCCAGTCGCAAAAGGTGAATGCAGCACTGTAGAGTTAAGCACATTAGTTTCAAAAGGACTTTTAAATCCTGAAAACTTTACAACATGTGATAATTCTGAAACATACGTAAGAGTTTGTGTATTACCAAATGGTACTAAACAATATACTCCATGGTTAAAATGTAGTGATAAAGATTCAAACTCTGAATATGGGGATGAAAAAGAAGGAACTATAGCTGACATTAAAGCAGATGAAAGCCTAGTAAGATTTACATTCATGCCAAAGAGATTAAAAGCAGGAGGACAAAACCTAGGACAAGTTGAAGAAGTATGGCAAGAAGATATAAAATATAGTTCTTATAAAACATTAGCTACTACTAAGTACTATAGATATAGAGATCAATTATTTACATGGAAGATTCAAGATAAAACATATTATACTTCAACAGGAGAAAAGAAAAATGCTAAAGATGTAAATGAATATTATACAGTTGCACCAAATAGTAATTATAACTTACATGATAATAAAACAGATGAAGCATACAAATGGTATACAATAACAGGTGGCTCAAAAGTATGGGCAATGGATAAAAATGGAAATAAGATTCCAAGCCAAACAGCTATCAAAGATTATGATGTACCAGGAAAAACATTAATTGTTAATCGTGAAAGTAGAACAGTAACAGGAACAACAACTGCTTATCATTATTACATTTGTGGTAAATATAGCACTTCAACAGATAAAAAATATCAATTAGATAAAAAATGTGGTGAAGGAACAGATACACAACTTAAATATACATTCGAAGAGTTCTACACTTGTGGATATGGAGATGTAGTTGATATTGAAGCAGGAAGAGTTAAAAAAGGTGAAAAATGTTCTACATATAGTGATTGGAAATTAACATTTGAACAATGTAATACATCATTACCAACATGTAGAGCAATTACTCCAGTATATTACTATTACTGGTATAAACTAACTGGCGGAACTAAAAAATATTATCCATCAGGAAGTACAAGTGCTAGTGGAGAAAAAGTATACTACACAAGTGCACCAGTTAAAGATGCTGTAAAAGATTTAAATACTAAAGCAACAGCATATAAATGGTATAAAGCTAAAGAAAGTGAAACTAGTGAATATACAGCAGTAGCTCCAAGTAATTATCCAGATGCAACAAAGACAAATAAATCAAAATGGAGCGATTGGTCAAGTTGGTCAACTAAGAATCCAAAAACAAGTGATGGAAGAACAAGACAAATCGAAAATAAAACAAAAATTAAGTTACAAGAAATTAAAGGAACTAGTGAATCAAGTTGGGAAAATTTAAGTGAAACATATGTAACTGAAGAAGAAATGATTAAAATTTATAAAAATAATAAATATGATGTAAATTCAATTCAAGACATAAATAACAATGGAGAACTTAAATACGACATAAAAATGATTATTAGAAACAAAAAGGAGGCTAGTCGATAATGGATAAAGTTAGAGAACTAGAAAATAGATTACAAGAAGCACTTAGAGAAGACTTAGATCTATCAGTGATTGGATATAATGAATTAGATGCTACTTGGAGAACAATAGATGAAATTAAAAATGAAGCAAACGAAGTAATAAGTGATTTGATAGTTGGATCTACAAGAGATAAAAATGGAAAATTCATATCAAAAGATAACATGACATTTGATGTAGATGAAATTGCAGCTATTTCAGCAGGTATTAAAGAGATTACAGATAAAGCTTATGCAAGAATATCTGTAATCAACGCTGAAGAGCGTAGAAAAAAAGACTTGTTTGCTGATAAATTTGCTAGTCGTAGAAATGTAAGAGAATCAATTAGAACTAATGATTCAATGATCAGAACGCTAGAAGCAGAAATAAAATCAATTAAGACACAATTAGGTGATCCTGGTCTTACACAAGAAATGATAGCAGATTTAGCTAGTCGTGGAATAGAATTTAAGCCAAGTGAAAGTTCATTATCTCTAGAAAGAAGATATTACTTAGAAAATGAGTTAAAAGCTAAAGAAGCATCATTACAATCATTTAAAGATGCAAATGATGTATACAAACATCAAGAAGAAAAATTAACTTCAGAAATGGAAATTCTAAGAAATGGTGGAAAACTAGAAGAAGTATTAGAAGAAGAGAAAACTGAAGAAAAAGTTGATGAAAAAGCTGAAGAGAAGACTGAAGAAAAAGTAGAAGAACAAACTCCAATTGATCCAATTCTTCCACCTGCTGGTTTAGAACCAGAAGAAAAGAAAAAGGAAGGAGAAGGAGTAATCCCACCAATTCTTCCTCCAGAAAAGATTGATACACATGAAATGGGAGAGGAACCAGATGAATTCCCAATTATCGAAGGAGAAGAAAAGGAAGATGAAGAAGAAAAAGGAAAAGATGATACTCCAATAATTACACCAATTCTTCCACCAGATAAAATTGAGACAGATGATTTAAAACCTGAAGATGATGAAACTGAAGAAAAAGAGGATGAAGAGGAAGAAGAAAAAGATGATACTCCAATTCCAGTACCTGTAGAAGAAGAGGAAGAGGAAGAATACGAAAAGACTGCTGCAAAACCAAGTCTTTGGAAAAAAGTTGGTAAGATGCTAGTTAAAGCTGCAGCATTTATATCAATCCTTGGAACAGCAATTCATACAGGTATGTTAGTAAATCAAGGACAATTACAACATAAAGAAACATTAGAAGCATTAAATAGAATTGGTCAAGTACAAGTAGATGAAGAAGGGGAGGACCTCGACATAGATGGACCACACCCACATCCATACCCTAATACTACTGTAGAAGAGCCAGAACAAACTACAGGGGGGAAAACTCCCAGTAATGGGGATGACAAGGTAGATGAACCTGTTTCCCCTAATCCCGGACAAGAAAAACCAACCCCTGATCCAGATCCTACACCTGTAAATCCAGATCCTACACCAGTTAATCCGGATCCTACACCTGTAAATCCAGATCCAGATCCTGTTAAACCTGACCCAGATCCTGTCAAACCAGATCCTGGAGATGATGATGAAAAGGATAACGAAGATGACATGCACTTAGGTGAAGGCGATGTAGCATACAATGAAAAGAATGGAGTATATGTAGATTCAGAAGGAAATACATATAAAATAAATCCTGATGGTTCATTAACTAAATTAGATGATCAAGAATTAGATCATAATAAAAAAGGTGAATCAATTGTAGGCGAGGATGAGTTAAATCCTGAAATACCAAAAGAAATGCCAGTCATTGGAAATGTTATAACAGGCGATAATATGACAGAGAATGAAATAAAAGCTGCTGATGATATGATTAACAGTAATAAAAGTCCAGAAGACTTACTAGATGAAAATGTTTCTGAAAAAAATGCTGAAGAGGCAACAGCTAATGATTATGCTCAAGCACAAGAAGATCAAGAAAAATATGAAGAAAAAGCAGAAGATGAATTAAAAAGTTGGTGGAATGAAATAACTAATAAGTTAGATGCTGCAAACGAAGAAGAAAATTCATTAAAACGTTAATGTAATCACTAATAAGGAGGAAAAAAGAATGGAAAATTTAACAAATCAAGTATTAAAATTAGCAAGCGGTAAACAATATTTTGTAATAAGACAAGCATCATATAAAGGTGTAACATATTTCTTAGCTGCTGAAATTACTCCAGATGGTGAAGACTTTACAAATAACTTCCTATTCTTTGAAAACATCAATGAAGATGGAAAATCAAAAGTAAAAGAAGTTAAAGATCCAGCTATTCTTGAAGTATTAGCTAAAAACATTAAATTAGATTAATGAATAAAAATATTAAAATTCTTTCAATATATTATTGAAAGGATTTTTTTATGGCAAAGAATAAAGTAGAAATAACAGGCATTAATACAAGTACCTTAAAGACACTAAATAGTGATGAGATGAATAATTTATTTATTGAATTACAAAAAGGCAATAAAAGTGCTAAAAATACCCTTATAGAAGGTAATTTAAAATTAGTTTTAAGTATTTTAAAAAAATATCAAAATAGATGTGATAACTTAGATGATTTATTTCAAATAGGAACAATAGGTCTTATAAAAGCGATAGATAACTTTGATCTTTCATTTGGAGTTAAATTTAGTACATATGCTGTTCTTATGATAGAAGGAGAAATTAAAAGATATATAAGAGATAACAATCAAATAAGAATATCTAGAACTATAAAAGAACTTTCTTATCAAATAATAAATTATAAAGAAACATACTTAAAACAAAATGGAATATATCCATCTAATGATGAAATATGTTCATACTTTAATATAACACCATATGAACTATATAATGTATTGTCTTCTTTAACTGAACCAATGAGTATATTTGAACCTATCTATAATGATGGAGGAGACACTATATATTTACTAGACCAATTAGAAGACAAAACCACTAAAGATTTAAATGAATTACTATCTTTAAGAGAAGCACTAAGTAAAATAAAAGAAAGAGAAAGAATTATAATAGAAAAAAGATATATAGAAGGCTTAAATCAATCAGAGATAGCTGAATACTTAGGAGTAAGCCAAGCTCAAGTATCTAGAATAGAAAATAGTGCCCTAACTAGTATTAAAAAATTAATATTGTAATATACTTTAATATGAAATTATCAGAATTACAAAGAAAAGATATTATTAATATAAAAGATGGTAAAAAAGTAGGCAGAATTATAGATGTAGAATTTGATCCATCTAATGGCTATATGATAAAGTTTGTTATAGAAAGAGCACACTTTGTTAGAAATTTATTAAGTACAAGTGAAAATCTTTCTATAAAATTTACTCAAATAAAAAAATTAGGAGAAGATGTAATACTTATAGATATATCATAGAAAATATGTTAAAATACAAGTTATGAAAAAGAAATATATTATTATTAGTTTATTAATTTTATTATTAATATTATTTGATCAAGGAATAAAGTTGTTAGTATTAAAAACTATAGTAGATAAACCTGTTATTATAATAGATAATTTTTTAAAGTTTATTTATATTAAAAATACTGGAGCTGCTTTTGGTTTTTTAGGTAATAGTACTAATATTCTTGTAATATTAACAGTAATGCTTCTTTATTATTTAATTAATGAAATAAGAAGAAACATAGATTCTAAGCTATCTATTGTATCTCTTTCACTAATTATAAGTGGAGCAATTGGTAACCTAATAGATAGATTATTTAGAGGATATGTAATAGATTATATTTCTTTTACATTATTTAAAAGAGAAATGGCTGTATTTAACGCCGCAGATATATTTATAACATTTGGTGTTATATTACTTATGTATATAATAATAAGGGATGGTAGAAGTGAAAGAATTAGTAGTAGAAGAAAAAGATAATTTAAAAAGATTAGATATATTTTTAACAGAAAATACTGAAGAAAGTAGAAGCTTTCTATTAAAGAATATTAAGAGTGGTAAAATAACTGTTAATGATAATATTGTTAAAGGTGGATATACTTTAAAAACTGGAGACATAATCAAAATTGGAGATTTAAAAGTAGACACAACTGTTAAAGGAGAACAAATACCTCTTGATATTCTTTATGAAGATAATGATATTATGGTAGTAAATAAAAAGAGTGGAATGGTAGTACATCCAGGTAATGGTAACTACACAGGCACTCTAGTAAATGCATTAATGGGCTACACAGAAGATTTATCAAACGAAGGTGGAGATAATAGATGTGGTATAGTTCATAGAATTGATAAAGATACATCAGGTATACTTTTAATAGCTAAAACAAATGAAGCACATAGAATACTTTCAGAAGACTTTAAGAACAAGAATATAAAAAGAAAGTATATTGCATTAGTTCATGGAGTTATAGATAACAATAAAGGTAAGATTGTTGCTCCAATAGGCAGGAGTAAAGTAGATAGAAAGAAAATGTGTGTGACTGATGAAAATGCTAAAAATGCAACAACAAACTTTACAGTACTAGAAAGATATAAAAATGCAACTTTAGTAGAATTAATACTTGAAACAGGAAGAACACATCAAATAAGAGTACACATGGAATATATTGGACATCCAGTAGTAAACGATCCAACATATGGTAAAAAGAAAATAATAAATAATTATGGTCAAATGCTACATGCAGAATATCTGGGATTTAATCATCCAATTACTAAAAAGTTTATGGAATTCTCATGTCCTCCAGAAAAAGAATTCATGGAAATATTAGATATGTTTAAAAATTCATAAAATATATAGTTGCCATTAATATAAAAGCATAAATACTATAAACAATATAAGGTATCAAAAAATAAGAAGAAGTTTTTGATATCTTTTTAGTCTCAATAAACAAAAATATACTAGATAACATTACTATAGTAGTAATCGCAAATCCTAAGAATGGACTCATTAAATAAAAGAAGAAATACATAAATAATTGATTAGCAAAATAATTAGTAAGCAAGATATATAAGTAATCTCTATTCTCTAGTAATTTAACTTTATTAACTATAATAACAATACTAACAGTATTAAGTATATAAATAATAAACCATATAATACTTATCCATTTACCACTAAGAGCAAACCCTGGTAACTTTAGTAAACTGTAAAATTCTGGATCATATTTAAAAATAAGTCCACTAAGTAACCAAAAAAATAGTATAATAATAAATAATAGTATTTGTTTAAGATATGTTTTCAAAATTATCACCTCTTTACTAATACTATGATTAATAGTAAAATATTATTATTGAAAGGAAGCATTATGAATATAAAAATAGATAAAAAAGATGATGTAATATTAAAGATACTACATTATTTCATAACTGAAGAAGACTATAAACCAATAATAATTAATGGTCTTGAAAATGAAATATGGCTAGAAAATATGCAAAATGATTTAAAATTAATTAGAATTAATACTAATTATATACATAACGAAGAACAACTAAAGACAGACATGTATAAAGCTCAAACAATAATGAAAAGTATCAAAAGAAACACTTTCTCATTAAGAATGAACATGTTAAATCTACTTTTAGACACCGGAGAGAGTGTTAAAGTAATAGATACTAAGAATATTGAAACAATCAAAATAGATAAAATAAATGATTTCAAAAAGAATAAATTTGTAAAGGAATTCTTTCCTAAAGTTAGTGATGCAGAATTAACTGATCAAGTTGATCCCGTAGAATTCTTTAAATTAACTGAAGATATGAATCAAAAAACAATAAAAAACGAAAAGAAACTTGCTAAAATATTTAGTCCTAAAAAGCCAATTATCACTTATATATTAATAGTATTAAATATTATGGTTTACTTATTTATGGCTTTATATGATACAGACGGAACATATTTCTATGCACTTGCAAATAATTATGAATTTATTCAAAATGGACAAATATATAGATTAATAACTTCAATGTTTTTACATTCAGACATTATACATATCGCATGTAATATATATGCATTATATATATTAGGTCCGATCGTAGAAAGATATTATGGAAAAACCAAATTCCTATTAATTTATATGTTAAGTGGTATACTTGGAAGTATATTTAGTGCTGCATTTATGAGTGCTGATACAATAAGTATGGGAGCATCAGGTGCAATATTTGGCTTACTTGGAAGTATTGCATACTTTACTTATTACTATAGAGCGACACTTCAAGGATTACTAAGAAGCAGTATATTACCAACTATATTATTAAACTTAGCAATAGGATTTATGATTCCTGGAATTGATTTATCAGGACACATTGGTGGTTTAATAGGTGGTGTATTAGTTTCAATGGCAATCGGAATAGGTGATAAAGGAAGAACATCAGACCAAATAAATGGTACTATAGTCTATATATTAATGACTGCAGCAATGCTATATATGGTATTTGTAAAATAGACACAAAAAAACTGATTTAAAATCAGTTTTTATTTTATTTAAATTTTTCTATATAAACCAATAGCTTTTCCTAAAATAGTTACATTATTTAATATAATTGGTTCTAAAAAATCATTTTCAGGTTGTAATCTAATATGATCACTTTCTTTATAAAATCTTTTAAGTGTAACTTCATTTTCATCAGTCATAGCCACAACTATTTCACCATTATTAGCATTATTTTGTCTTTTAACTATAACTATATCTCCATCATAAATACCAACATTTATCATAGATTCACCATTCACTTCTAAAGTAAATACATCATGATTTTGTGGAACTAACTCTTTAGGTAATAAAAAATATTCATCAGGATTTTCAATTGCTTCAATAGGATTACCAGCAGCTACCTTTCCAAGTAATGGAACAGATATAACATTTTCTTCTTTTTTACTATATTCATTTGGTACATTTAATTCAATAGTTCTAAATTTGCTTTCTGTTTGATTAATATAACCTTTATTAGTAAGATTCTTCAAATGTACAAACATAGTCGCTGTACTATTTAAACCACATATTTTACATAATTCACGTATAGTTGGAGCATACCCTTTATCAGCAATAAATTTCTTAATACTTGTTAATATTTCTTCTTGCTTGTTTGTTAACTTTTCCATAAAACCACTTCCTAACTAAATAATAGCATACAAAAATTTGTTTGTAAACACTATTTAACTAAAAAAATATTGGTTTTAGCCCATATTACAGGAAATAAATGGTATTAATAAGTAAAATAACAGAACGCATAACAACTTTATACAATAAATTCAAACTTATTTAATTAAATATCAAAATATAAGAGTATTTTTCCAAAATTAATTCTACTTAGTTTATCTCACTTTTAATTTTAAAATGTATAAGATATTTTTTACATTCTTAACACAATTTATTTAAATTATGCTATACTATAAATTAGAATAGGAAGAGGTAAAAATGAATAGTAGTGAAACATTAAATCAGAATAATATACAAACATCAATACAAACACAAAAAACAACATCAAAGAAAAATATAATGATACCAATAATTATTATAGGTACATTATTACTTGTAACAGGAATTTATTTCTTAATAGAATATTTAAATCCAAGATTAGAAATAAACAATATAAAAGAAGAATACAGATATAATGAATTTGGAGATTATAAATTTGTCTTATCATCAAGTTTATTCATAAAAAAAGAAGATACTTTATGGTCACTTAATGGTTATGACATATATAAAGGTAAAACACTAAAAAAAGTCCCAATAAAAGCAGGAAAAAACACTATAACAATATCAAATAAAAATATTACTAAAACATACGAATTTAATGTAAATACAGAAAAATCTTTATTACTAACAGATGAAGAATTCATAGTTGATACAGATTATCAAGACTATGATAACGATGGAATACCAAATATAGTTGAAAAAGAAAAAGGTCTTAGTACGTATACTAATGATACAGATGGTGATGGACTTTATGATAACGTTGAATTAATAATGGGATTAGATCCTACTAAGAAAGATGATTACAACGAAGTTAGAACATTTGAAGTATATCAAGATAACGATGAATCTAAAAATAACTACATGGTAGTAAAAGGTAAAGGAAACATAGCTAATACATTCTTAGATACATATGAAGGTAATATAGGAATCTCAAAAGAATACCAAATAAGTAAAGAAAAACTAAGACTTACAACTACAAACAAAGAATCAGAAGAAGTAACAATATATTTTAAGAAAAGTTATAGTTGGAAAAATAAAGATATAAAAATATATGCATATGATGAAAATACTAAAAAAATTGAAGTGTTAGCTACAACATGTGATGATAAATATTGTAGTGCTTCTTTAAATAATTTAGATAAAATACTTTTTGCAGCACTATCATCTTTATCAAACGTAACTGAACCAAAAAATCAAATACATATATTACTAGATAATTCAGGATCAATGTATACTCAAGAATATGTTAATAAAAAGTTGAATCTAAAATACTCAAGTAATAATTCAGATGATTATGGAAATGACATACAATTTAAAAGAGTTGACTTAATGAATGAATTAGTCAAAAGATTAGGCACTGAAAAATATGAATATTCAGCCGCAGCATTCACTGGTGACTACTGTGGATTAATAGAAAACTCAAAAGATTTAAAATCAATTCAAGATAAAATAAGTTCTATAAAAACAAATTGTCAAAACTTTAATGGTACTAGACTAACTTATAGTATAAAAGATGAAGCAGAAAAGTTTGATTCTAATGTAACAGGAAGCAAATTCTTAATAGTTTTAACAGATGGGTATGATAATTTCTTATGGGGTATGGGCATTGACTTAATGAAATATGATATAAAGAAAATTGCAGATAAAGGTATTAGAATTATAACTATAGGTCTAGGTAAAAATGTAAAAGCAGATAATCTACTTGATGCAGCAAAATACTCTAATGGTAAATATTTGTATGCTAGTGACAGTAATATGTTAGAAACTTTAATAAGTATTATTGAAGGAGATATAGAAAATAAACAAGTTAAAATAGATGATAAAGAAACAACATTAATAGCAGATAGTGGTTTTGAAGTAAAAAGAGATGGATTTAATTTTGAAAACTTTGGAAGTAAAGATACAGAAGAAGGAAATTGTTATGGCTTCTCATCATTATCAAAGAAAATATTCTTAAATACATTAAAAGAAAGTGATACTGAAAAAAGTAATATAATGTCAGTGTTAAACAAAGGATCTAAAGAATATAAACTTCTAGAATACACTTTAACTGATAATAACAAAACAAGACTTATAAAAGGAAATACTTATTCACTAAATTTAAATTCAAAATATAAAGATGCATTCAATAACAAAGATTACGAAGAAGATGACTTTAGATATGTAGAAAATAAAGTAGCTTATATAAATTCTAAATATAAAGGTAAGTATAGTAATCTAGGATTCGAACCATATTTTAAAGAACTAAAAAATGAAACAACTATTAAAGCAAATGGTAAAGATGAAAGTGTAATTAAATATGAAACTCAAAAGTATATAAACTTAACTGACGCTAAAGTATCTGATGAATATAAAGATGATTATCAAGTATTACAATTAATTAATAGAGAATATAGAGAACAATATATTAAAATAATAAATGCATTAGCAACTAATAATAAACATAAGGATAAAAATATTAACTTCAAGTATTATAAAGATCTTAATGCATTAATTGAAGAAGTAAAAACTGGTTCACCAGCAATGATATCTATTAGATGTTCATTAGGCGGACATTCAGTATTAGGTAATAAAGTTTACAAAGAAAATGGAAAAGAAAACTATATAGTTGGAATATATGATTCTAATGTACCAGGAGAAGAAGGAAAAGCATATTTTGAAAGACAAACATCTTATGAAAAGAATTCAAAAAAACCTTATTATTCATTTAGTTATACAGGAGGAAGTTTAAGTTTCAGTACTTTTGCTTATACTGGGGAATAGATAAAAGACATCAAATGATGTCTTTTTATTTGGTATTTGATATAATGATATAAGAAATATTATAAAGGAGTAATAAATGAAAGTAGCAATAAGTTATGGTACAAGTCTAGATGATAGTGATTATTTAAGTTTTAATATTAAAAATATAGAGTTATATAAATTTTGAATGATTTAGGAATTAAAATTAAAAAAGAAAATGATAGTGAAATAGAATATGAAGTTGGAAAACATATATTTCATGATGTATTTTGGGAAGGAACAATATTAAAAGTTGATGATTTAATTTTAATAATTTCATTCAAACAAGGTATTAAAAGAATAGCAAAAGGCCATCATAGTATCAAGAAAATAATTTAGTTTAATAATACTTTTATAGTACTACCTTCTTTAGTTCTTGAGTTAACACTAGGACTAGTATCAATAACTTTGTCACCATCTCCTACAAATTCAATACTAAATCCATTAAGAAGCTTTCTAGCTTCTTTTTTTGTTTTACCAATGACATCAGGTATCATTACATACTTAATATCATCCCATCTATATACTTTAGGAAGTCCACTCACGTCTTCCTTTAAATTATAAATCGATATTATATCTTTAAGAACATTACGAGCTATAGGAGCACTTACAACACCACCATATTGAGTAACACCTTTAGGATGATCAAGAGCAATATATATAACAAATTCTGGGTCATCAGCTGGCATAAATCCAATAAATGAAAGAATATAGTTACCACTCATATATCTTCCATCACTACCAACTTTTTGAGCAGTACCTGTTTTACCACCAACCCTATAGTTTTCAATATAAGCGTTTCTTCCACTACCATTTGCAACAACACTTTCAAGAGCATACTTAACAACATCACTAGTTTCTTTAGTTATAACATTTTCTCTTTTAATAGTTGGATTAATACTTCTATCACCAACTTCACTAACTACATATGGAACATACAAAGAGCCACCATTAACTATAGAACTAACAGCGGTAACTTGTTGAATAGGTGTAACACTAATACCTTGGCCAAACGCACTAGTAGCAAGTTCTACAGGCCCAATCTTATCCATTTTAAAAAGTATACCAGTTCCTTCACCATTTAAATCAATACCGGTTTTTTTACCAAAACCAAGCTCAGTAATATATTTAAATAATAATTCTTTACCAAGCTTTTGCCCTAAAGATACAAATCCTGGGTTACATGAATTTTCTACTACTTGCACATATGTTTGATCACCATGACCCTTTCTTTTCCAACAGTGTAGAGTAGCATTAGCAACTTTAACTTTTCCTGAGTCATAAAAATGATCTTCAAATATATTAACTTTTCCTTCATTAATAGCCGCAGCAAGCGTAACTATTTTGAAAGTAGAACCTGGTTCAAAGTTAGCCCATATCGCAAGATTTCTATTTATTACTTCAGTACTATATTCTTTATAGTTAGCTGGGTCAAAAGAAGGATAACTACTCATCGCAAGTACTTCGCCAGTTTTAGGATTCATAACTAGTCCCATAGCTCCTTCAGCCTCATACTTTGTATAGGCATTTGATAATTCATTTTCAAGTGATAGTTGAATATCCAAATCTATAGTTAGTTTGATATCACTTCCATTTGTGGGAGCACTATATACTTCTGGCATAGATAGCCTTTTACCTTTACCATCACTATAATACTTAATACTACCATTTTCTCCAGTTAATTCTTTATCATACTTAAGTTCAAGGCCACTAAGGCCTTGATTATCTATACCAGTAAAACCAATAACATGAGATAAAACATTTTTATACTTATAATCTCTTTTAGATTCTTTTAAAAGATAAACTCCATCATAATTATAACTATTTATTTTATCAGCTATTTCAAAATCTAAATTTCTTCCTTCAGGATGTACTCTTTCAATAGATGTTTTCTTACTTACATGTTTATACATTTCATCATAGCTAACACCAAGTATTTTGGAAAGTGTTCTAGCAACTTCTTCTTTATTAAGTATTTGACTAGGTACCAAATAAAGACCAACAGTAGTAACATTATCCACAATAACTTTATCATTCCTATCAAGTATCTTGCCTCTATCAGCTTGAACTGTTAAATTACGACTCCAAAGTTCACTCGCTAGAGTATTTAATTTCTTATACTCAATAACTTGTATATAAAATATTTTAACTATAACAAAAAAGAATACAATAAGTGAAATAACAAACACTATTCTAATTCTTTTATTTTGTACACTTTGAAACATTATATCACCAGTAAATTATATTCAAAGATTGAAAAAACATAATAATTATTATATACTAAAAAAAGAAAGTAGGGATAATATGAAAAAAAATTATTTTGGACTAATAATAATTATATTGTTAATAGTTCTAGGTGGAAGTTTTATATCTTCATACAATAATATGGTTAAATTAAGCGAAGAAGTAGATGCCAAATATTCAGATATTGATGTTCAACTAAAAAGAAGATCTGACTTAATACCAAATCTAATTAGTACTGTTAAAGGATATATGGCACACGAAGAAAAAATAATTAACAGTATAACTGAAGCAAGAGAAAACTTAGTAAATGCTAAAACTATATCAGATAAAGCAAAAGCTAATGATGAATTATCTAATGCTTTAAGTTCATTCAATCTTATAGTAGAAAACTATCCAGATTTAAAGGCAAATACTAATTTTATATCACTACAAGATGAACTTGCTGGAACAGAAAATAGAATAGCAAATGCTCGTAAATCTTATAATGATGCTGTAAAAGATTATAATCAAATGATTAGTGTATTTCCAAGTAAGATTGTAGCAAACATGTTTAATTTTGAAAAGAAACAATACTTTGAAGCAAGTGAAACTGACATAGGTGTACCAAATGTTGAATTCTAATATTAAAAAGTTTTTAATTATTTTATTATTAGTATTTTCTTTTGTGAAAGTTGATGCTATAGTAGATGCAACTAGAAACTATTATGTTAATGATTATGCAAATGCTTTAACAGAAGAAACAAAAGAATATCTTTATAATAGAAGTATAGCGTTAGATGATGCAAGCAAAATACAAGTTGTAGTTACTACAGTTGAAAGTTTAGAAGGACTGTCTATAGAAGATTATGCAAATAAACTTTATAATAAGCTTGAGATTGGTGAAGATAGTAAAGGCGTCCTTATATTACTTTGTCCAAAAGAAAGACTCATAAGAATAGAAATAGGAGATGGATTAGGTGGTATATTACCAGATGGAAAAGTTGGGAGAATACTAGATGATTATGCAATACCAAGTCTAAAAAATGATAGTTGGAATGAAGGAATAAAAAATGCATATGATGCCCTCTATCAAACTATAGTAGAGGAATATAATTTGAATATAGATTATACAGTTCCATCAAGACCATATAATTCACTAAATGCATTTGTTTACGGCATATTTGGTTTTCTTTTTGGATTATTCTTTGGAACAATAGTTAACACAGTAATATTAGGTGGTAGTAAAAAAGGAATATCACTTGTATTATATATTATAGCGATTGTATTTGGATTCTCTTATGGATATATAAATAAAATAAGTGATTTAATGTACTTCTGCTCATTCCAAAACGTTTTTGGTTATGCGTTATCACTATTAAGTAGTGGTCATAGCTCATCAAATAGAAGATATAGAAGAAGTTATAGTAGCTATAGTAGTTATAGTTCAGGTGGAAGTAGTAGCTTTGGAGGACATGGAGGTCACTCTAGTGGAGGAGGAGCTTCAAGAGGATTTTAAGTAGTAGAAATACTACTTTTCTTTTGTAATTAAACCAATGGTATGTGTAATTTATATAAATAAAATGTTATATTTATTATGAGAGAGGTAACTATGAATCAAGAAAAAATAGGTAAATTTATTGCTGAAAATAGAAAAGATAAAGGTTTAACACAAGAAGCATTAGCTGAAAAGTTAGGAATAAGTACAAATGCAGTAAGTAAGTGGGAAAGAGGACTTTCTTTTCCTGATATATCTTTATTTAAAAAGATATGCAGTGAATTAGATATAAGTATAGAAGAATTAATAAATGGCGAAAAAAGCAAAAATACTGAATCAAAAGATAAAGCAATTATTGCATCTCTAGAAGAAAAAACAAAAATAGAAAAGAAATCAAAAAAGAAAATATTAGTACTTAGTTTATTTATATTATTAATAATAATTTTCTCAATTATTTATAGTAGTACTTTAAAAATAAATTTAATAAATGAATCAAGCGAGTTATATGATATTGCTATAGACTATTTAAGAGAAAAAGAATTCAAAAGTAATCCTAACTCATCAAAAGATGATTTTAATGTATTTTATAGTTATCATAGTTTTGGTATAGAAAAGAAAGGTAGTTATAAATATTTATACATGTGGCTTTATAGTGAAAGTGATTATCTTGAAGAAGAAAATGCACTAGTTATATCGACAGGAAGTTCAGTACCAGTAAAAATAACTATAAAAGATAATAAAGTTATAAATGCAGAATATCCAAAAGATGGTAATGAATATGCAAGTTCTATATATAAATTATTCCCAAGAACTATTGCAAAACAAGTATTAAATTTTGATAATGAAAAAAATATAAATAAACTTTATAATGAGATGAGTACAAAGAAAAATAAATATTATAATTATTTAAATCTAGATATGGGAAAACTTACTATAGATGATATAAGTTATGATAATCATATATTTAGTATCACAAAAAACAAAGAATGTATAACAGTAAATTTATCTGTGTATAAAAATAATAAATATAAATTAAGTACTGCATATAAAGCATGCAAACCTGATCAAATATGTAATTCTGATTTAAGATATACAAAATTTATAGAAGGAACATACAACTATAATATAATGGAAATAATAAAACACAGTAGTGATGCAAACATATTACAATTTAGTAATGAAAATTTACCAGCATATGAAATATATACAGGAAAAGGACAACACTTTATAACAGATGATGATAATAAATATTTAAAAGAATTTTTAAAAAATATAGATGTTGATTTATCCAAGTGTGCAGAACCAGACTATATAGGGTAGTAGAAATACTACTTTTTTTGGTACATAAAAAAAGAAACCAAAGTTTCTATAAATTAAAATATTCAATCTCACCAGGTCTAGCAGTATCATGAGGTATTTCATTCTTATGATTATCTGGATCACTTGGTATTAATGCTTCATAATCTATATCTGGTTCATTAGACATAATTTCTAACTTATCTTCCTTTGGTTCTTCTTTTACTTCTTGAGCCTTAGTACTTTCATTATGATTTTGACTATCGTGTATACTATTTTGTAAGTTATCATCTTCATAATTAGATAAATCGTTATCAAGATCGACAGCTTTTAATATTTCAGCAAATGATGTTTCTCCAAGCATTACTTTTTCAAGTCCATCTTGAAGTAGTGTAATAACATCACTCTTATAAACTAACTTTCTAAGATCATGTTTAGGCATAGCATTAGTAATAGCATCTCTAATTTGTTCATTCATAACAAGAACTTCATAAAGACCAATACGACCATTATAACCTCTAAAACATTTATCACAGCCATCTTTATTAGCATCAAACATCTGATTAACTTCTTTATTTAAAACTTTCTTAAATACATTTTTTTCATATGGAGTAGTATCTCTTAATTGTTTACAATGAGGGCAAAGACGTCTTGCTAACTTTTGAGATATAATTCCTGTAAGAGCAGAACCAAGTAAGTAACGTTCTACATCCATATCTGTAAGTCTTTCTATTGTATTTAAAGAGTTGTTTGTATGTATTGTTGATAATACTTTGTGTCCAGTAATAGAAGCACGAACAGCAATTCTAGCAGTTTCATCATCACGAATTTCTCCGATCATTATAATATCAGGGTCTTGACGCAAGATACTTCTTAAAACATTAGCAAATGTAAGACCAATTTCACTTTGTGCTTGTACTTGGTTAATACCAGCTATATCCATTTCAACTGGATCTTCAACAGTAATTATATTAACATCAGGAGTATTCATTTTTTGAAGAATAGAGTAAACAGTAGTAGATTTACCTGAACCAGTAGCACCAGTTACTAGGATAATACCATTTGGTATCTTTACCATTTTTTCAATTTTCTTCAAACTATCCTCTGAAAAACCTAATGTATCAAGTCCTTGTAAACTCTTACTATAGTCAAGGATACGAATAACTACTTTTTCTCCACAGTTGGTAGGTAATGAAGAAACACGAAGATCTAGCATCTTTTTACCAATTCTACTCTTAATAGCACCATCTTGAGGTAAACGAGTTTCCATAATATTCATTCCAGCAATCATCTTAATACGAGAAATCATATTACGTTTATATTTACCTGGGATTATAGAATAATCTGATAAGATACCATCTATACGAATTCTAATTTTGATATTTTCTTTAGATGGGTCAAAGTGAATATCACTGACATTTTTCTTAACAGCATCCATGATAATCTCATTAACTATTTCAACTATAGGCATTTTCTCAAAGTCAAATTCCTTCATCACATACCTCTTTCTATTCTACATATTATTATATACGAGAATTCGTATTATTTCAATAAAATTATTGTTATTATTTATAAAATTTGTTATACTTTTCTATAGTAGGAGAATGTGTATGAATAAAAAAGGTTTTACAATGGTCGAACTCTTAGCATCATTAGCAATTATGCTTTTATTAGCAATAGTTGTAATACCAAATATTAATGCGATGAGACAAAAAACATTAAAACAAACTTACGATAGTAGAGTTAAACAAGTGCAAGTAGCAGCAAAAGAATGGGCAGGCGATAACTTAGTAAGTGTACCTTCAAATGTATCAAGAGATTATTCAACTCAAAGATATTGCGATAATGATTGTGTATGCATAAGTATTAATGAATTAATTCGTGGAGGATACTTAGCTGGAGATAAAAATGAAAAGAAAACACTAACTAATCCAATAACTAACGAAGAAATGAATGATAAACTAGTATGCGTAAGATATGACACAAATGATATAGAAACAAGAGAAATAATTTCATATATAGAAGGTGAATAACATGAGAATGTCCAATAACTTTTTTATAACACGTAAAGAATTCCCTAATGATGAAGAATGTATATCAGCAAAACTACTTATTAAAAGTGGTATGATTTATAAGAATGATAATGGTATTTACTCTTACTTACCAATTGGTTTAAAAGTACTTGAAAACATAAAAAAAATAATAAGAGAAGAAATGTCTAAAAATAATGCTGACGAAGTACTTATGCCATCTTTAGTAGATAGAAGTGTGTTTGATCTAACAAATCGTGAAGAAATATTTGGAAGTGAAATGTTTAAAATAAAAGGAAGAAACAACAAAGAATATATGTTGTGTCCAACACATGAAGAATTATTTGCACTACTAGTTAGAAATAAAATAAGAAGTTATAAAGACCTACATTTTACACTCTATCAATTAAGTAATAAGTTCAGAGATGAAGTTCATCCAGAGTATGGTCTTATCAGAAAAAAAGAATTCTATATGGCAGATGCTTATAGTTTTGATGCTGATGAAAGTGGACTAGATATTAGTTATGACAAAATGTACCAAACATTTAATAGTATTTTTAAAAGATTAAATATTGATACGATGGTTGTAAGAGCAGATCCTGATTCTATGAAAGGAACTTCTAGTGAAGAATTTCAAGTAATTTGTGATTATGGAGATAATGAAGTAGTAAGATGT
The DNA here is from genome assembly GCA_934088535.1 of uncultured Bacilli bacterium. The sequence continues at coordinate 26,949 of CAKOJC010000008.1, forward strand.
AAAAAATGTAGTTATAGTACTGATATAGAAGATGCTTCATCTTATGATCAATATAAAAAAGAAGATCATACTTTAAAAAGCTGTAAGTTAATATACACACCAAATAAGAAATCTATAAAGAGTTTAAGTGATTTTTTACAAGTAGATCCTAAAAATATAATTAAATCATTAATTCTTAAAGTAGATGATGAATATAAAATGATACTTTTAAGAGCAGATGCAGAATTAAATGTATATAAACTTAAAAAAGTATTAAAGACTAATAATATTGAAATACCAAGTGAATATGAATTAGAAAGAATGGGGACCAAAGTAGGTTACATTGGTCCATTAAAAACAACAATGCAAGTTATCGCAGATAATGAAGTTAAAAGTATGTATAATGCCATTTGTGGAAGTAACAAAGAAAATTATCACTATAAAAATGTAACACCTGGAATAGATTTTAAAGTAAATAAGTATGCTGATATAAAACTATTTAATAAAAGTTCTCTATGCCCTAGATGTAAGAGTGAATGTGATATCATTAATGGTATAGAAGTAGGACATATATTTAAACTTGAAACTAGTTATAGTGAAGCATATAATTTAAAATATTTAGATGAAACTAATGAACTTAATTATGTACATATGGGGTCATATGGAATAGGTCTTGACAGATGTATATCCGCGATTATTGAAAAACATAATGATGAAAAAGGCATTATTTGGCCTATGGAAGTTGCTCCTTATAAAGTTGGAATTGTTATAATAAATGTTAATGATAAAGAAACTTATAAGTATGCAAGTAACCTTTATAAAAAGTTAGAACAATTAGGCATAGATACTATACTTGATGATAGAAAAGAAACAGTAGGTATTAAATTTAATGATATGGACTTAATGGGTATACCAATTCGTATAACAATAGGTAGAAAACTAGAAGAAGGTTATGTAGAATTTAAATTAAGAGATGAAACTGAAAGCCATGATATAGATAGAGACACAGTAATAAAAAGAGTACTAGATATTATAAATAAAAAAAGATAGGAGAAAAATTATGAAAAAAAGAATAATATTTATTTTAACTTTATTAATGATACCAATAGTTACAAATGCAACTATAAATAATAATTATGAAACAGCCGTTAGTACAGCTAATACATATGCTAAAACAGTATATAATTATGTTATTGATAATTACTTTAAGGGAGGATATTCATTAAGTTCTGGAATACAAAAACAGGCAATAATTTCTTATGATGCTTCTTTAGATTTTATTGTAGATAGTAACTGCTATGGAAGAAGATCATCAAGTATTATAGATGATAATGATACTAACGTAATACTTCAAAGTGCAAAGGTAAGTCCAATTCTGAGATCAGGAATTCATATAAACCCAGCAGCTAATTCAGTTTTACCATATGATTTTTATAATAATAAAGCACAAAGAAAAAGCACATTTTATTGTGGTGGTATGTTAACTTATGATGAATTTAATATTACAAAAAACTCAAATAATGAAACTTATTTATTTGATGGCAATGATTATTGGACAATGACAGAAGAAGCAAATAAAGCATATGTAATAACTCACGATAATGAAGTTCTAATTGATACTAAAGATAAGACAGATTTAACCGGAGTAAGAGCTACACAATATTTCGAAAGTATTTATATGTATGGAGAAGGAAGCTATAGTAATCCATGGTCAGCTGGAATAATGGGTGGATCAAGCTTATTAAGTTAAAGGAAATTAATCAAAAATTAATTTCTTTTTTTATCATTTGAAAAATCATTTACTTAAAAAAAATACTTTGATATAATAGAAGAGAAAATAGATAATAAAGGAGAGTTGAATGAAACCAATAAATGTAACTAGTGAGATAAACCCACTAAAAAAAGTATTAGTTCATAGACCTGGTAGGGAATTATTAAACCTTACACCAGATAGTCTTGGTAGATTATTATTTGACGATATTCCATATCTTCCTGTTGCTCAAGAAGAACATGATGAATTCGTAAGAATCTTAAAAGACAACGGAGTTGAAGTAGTATATTTAGAAGATTTAATGACTGATGTATTAAATCTAGACCCAGAAATTAGAGAAAGATTTATTACTCAATTCATTTATGAAGCTGGTATTCGTACTCCAAAATATAGAGGACTTGTATATGAATACTTATCTTCAATTGAAAATAATAGACTTTTAGTTTTAAAAACTATGGAAGGAATTATTAATAACGAAGTAATTAAAGCTAAAGCTAAAAAAGGTAAAAGTTTAGTAGATTCAATTAAGGAAGATACCCAATTTGTAGTAGATCCTATGCCTAACTTATACTTTACTCGTGATCCATTTGCTTCAATTGGAAGCGGTGTATCACTAAATAGAATGTACTCAGTTACTCGTAATAGAGAAACAATATATGCAGAATATATATTTGAGTATCATCCAGATTATAAAGGACAAGTAGATAAGTATTTTGATAGATATAGTGCTTATCATATTGAAGGTGGAGATGTTCTTAATTTAAATGAACATATCTTAGCAATAGGAATTAGTCAAAGAACATGTGCTGATGCTATAGAAGAATTAGCATACAAAGTATTTGCTGATAAAGATGCTAAAATTGATACTATCTTAGCATTCACTATTCCAGAATGTCGTGCATTCATGCATTTAGACACTGTATTTACTCAAATAGACGTAGATAAATTTACATATCACCCAGGTATAATGGGAACACTTAAAGTATTTGAAATAACTAGTGATGGTGAAGGAGGACTTAATGTTAAAGAAAGAAACGCTTCACTTGAAAAGATATTAGAAGAATATCTTCATAGAAAAATAACTTTAATACCATGTGCTGGTGGAGATAAAATTGGTGCAGAAAGAGAACAATGGAACGATGGAAGTAATACTTTATGTATAGCTCCAGGAGTAGTTATTGTTTACGATAGAAATAATATCACTAATGAATTATTAAGAGACAATGGAATTAAAGTTCTTGAAATGCATAGTGCAGAGTTATCTAGAGGTAGAGGTGGTCCAAGATGTATGTCAATGCCTTTAGTAAGAGCTGACAAGCCTTGAAAAAAAATAGAAGTATTGTAGTAGCTTTAGGTGGAAATGCTCTTGGGAATAATCCTGAAGAGCAACTAAAGCTAGTTAAGAACACTGCTAAATCAATAGTAGATTTAGTTAGTGAAGGATATAATGTAGTTGTAAGCCACGGAAATGGACCTCAAGTGGGAATGATTAACCTAGCATTTGAGGAATCTAAAGACACACCAAATATGCCATTCGCAGAATGCGGTGCAATGAGTCAAGGATACATAGGTTATCACTTACAACAAGCAATTCAAGCAGAATTGAAAGCAAGGGATATCAATAAAGGATGTGCATCAGTAGTTACTCAAGTACTTGTTGATAAAAAAGACCCGGCTTTTAATAATCCAGACAAACCTGTTGGATCGTTTTATACTAAAAAAGAAGCAGAAAAAATTGCTTCCGAAAGAGGATACACATTCACAGAAGATGCTGGAAGAGGCTATAGGAGAGTTGTACCTTCTCCTAAACCTATAGAAATAGTAGAACTTGATCTAATTAAAGACCTTTTAGATCAAGGAAATATTGTTATAGTATCAGGAGGAGGTGGAATACCAGTTATTAGAGAAGGTGGTACTTTAAAAGGAGTAGCAGCTGTTATTGATAAAGATAGATCAAGCTCGCTTTTAGCAAGAAAACTTGATGCAGATATCTTATTAATACTTACTACTGTAGAAAAAGTAGCACTTAAATATAACACAGAAAACCAAATAAATATTCATGACTTAGAAGTATCTGAAGCAAAAAAATACATCAAATCTGGTGAATTTGCTAAAGGAAGCATGCTTCCAAAAGTAGAATCTTGTATAGATTTTTGTGAATATAAAGAAGGTGCTGTTGGTATTATCACATCACTTGAATGCGCTAAAGAAGCGATCAATGAAGAAACAGGTACAATTATTAGAAATACGAAAAAGGGAGGCAAAAAAATGGCTAAAACAAAGAAAAAAGAAAGAATGTCCGCCTTTACAATTATCTTCCTACTTATTATTGCTCTTGCATTAATTACTTTAATTCTTCCAAATGCAGCATTTGATGAAGCAGGAACAATAATTAATGGTAGCGGTGTAGTTAAAGCAAAAATTTCAAATGTTTTACTTTCACCAATACTAGGTTTTGGAAGTGCTGTAGATGTTTGTGTATTCGTTCTTATACTTGGAGGATTCTTACAAGTAGTAACTAAATCAGGGGCTCTAGAAAATGGAATTAAGGTCTTAGTAAAAAAATTAAAAGGAAACGAATTAGTATTAATTCCAATACTAATGATAATATTCTCAATAGGTGGAACAACTTATGGAATGTTAGAAGAAACAGTTGGTTTCTATGCATTACTTGCATTTACAATGGTAGCTGCAGGTATGGATACAATCGTTGCATCAGCAACAGTATTACTAGGTGCAGGAAGTGGTGTTTTAGGTTCAACAATTAACCCATTCGCAACAGGAGCAGCAATCGCAGCTCTACCAAAAGGAATGACAGTTAACCAAGGAATCATCATCGCTTTAGGTACAGTATTATGGTTAGTATCATTAGGAATCTCAATGTTCTTCGTAATGAGATATGCTAAAAAAGTAAAAGCTGATAAAGGTTCAACTTTCTTATCATTACAAGAACAAAAGAAAATGGAAAAATTCAAAGAAAAAGATGAATCAAAAGAAGTTGTTCTTACTGGAAGACAAAAAGTTACTTTATGGATTTTCGGTATTACATTCTTAGTTATGATTATCGGATTTATTCCATGGGGTGAATTTGGTATTACATTCTTTGATTCATGGACTGGTTGGTTAACAGGAACAGCTCTTGGTGGCTGGTACTTTAATGAATCAGCAGCATGGTTCTTCATAATGGCAATTGTTATTGGTATTATAAATGGATTTAGTGCTAATCAAATTATAGATGAATTTATTGCAGGTGCAAGAGATATTTTATCAGTTGTACTTATCGTTGCAGTAGCACGTGGTGTTTATACATTAATGAGTCAAACATATCTAGATAACTATATTATTTATAATGTAGCAGATATGTTAAAAGGAACTCCAGTTGCATTATTTACACCTTGTAACTATTTATTACATATTGTACTTTCAGTACTTGTACCATCTAGTTCAGGTCTTGCAACTATTTCAACACCAATCATGGCTCCACTTGCAGCACAACTTGGTTATAGTGTAGAATCTACAATTATGACATTCGTTGCTGCAAACGGACTTGTAAATTTAATTACTCCAACTTGTGGAGCAATTATGGGTGGCTTAGCTCTTGCAAAAGTTAATTACACAACTTGGGTTAAATGGGCTACTAAAGTTATAGTAACTATAGGTTTAGCTTCAATGGTAATCTTAACATTTGCATCAGTTATACTTTCTTAATAAAAAAATAAAGCATTTCTTTGGAAATGCTTTTTTTTATATCATATACAAGTTGTCACTTACTTCGTTACCAGCAGACTCTAATTTTTGAAGTCTGGTGTCTAAATTCTTTATTTGTCTTTCAATTCTACTAATTCTATTATTTAATTCATCATTATTGTTATATCCCATTTGTTCAGGAATAACATTAGGTCCATAAGCTTGATATTGACTGTTTATGTTGTAACCACTAGGTGGGATAAAAGCTCCTGGATTACTATAGCCTTGATTTAAATTCTGATAAAACATATCTCTATTATTCATATAATCACCTACAATAATATATGACAAAAGATAAAAGGTAGTGTATAATATTAATGCGAGGTGAGAGTTTTGAGACTTAAACATATCAAAAATGCAGATGAAATAATATCAAAATCAAAATATTTAGTAAAAAAACCCAAAGAAAATAAAGGCAAATGGAATAAAGTATTTAATAATGATAATAATATAGAAATAGAAATAGGTACTGGAAAAGGTAAATTTATAATTGAAAAAGCTATGCAAAATCCTAATATAAATTTTATTGGTATTGAAAAATATGATAGTCCTTTAGTAAGTGCAGTTAAAAAGCTAGAAGAATTAGAACTAAATAATCTTAAATTAATTTGTTTTGATGCTTTAGAAATAGAAGAAGTTTTCAATCATGAGATAGATAAAATATATTTAAACTTTAGTGATCCATGGCCTAAAAAAAGACATACTAAAAGAAGACTTACTTCAAGTGTATTTTTAAATAGATATGATAATCTTTTTAAAAATGAAAAACGTATTGAAATGAAAACAGATAATGATGATTTATATGAGTTTTCAATAGAATCACTTATTGAAAATGGATACGACGTAATTAAAACAGATACTAATTACTTAGATACAATTAGAACTGAATACGAAGACAAATTCATAAGTTTAGGAAAAAACATTAATTATATAAGTGTTGTTAAAAAATAAATAATTTGCTATAATTTTAATGTAGTAGGAGACAAGAAAAATGTATAAAAAGATAATAATCGTATTGTGTTTATTGCTATTTACTGGTTGTACTAATACATACTATATGAACAATCTTTCTTATGAAGAAATTTTGAATAATGCAACTAGTGAAGCAAATGATCTACATAATACTAATAATAAAGGTTTTAAATATTTACTACCAAGTGGTTTTAATATAAGCAAAGACGATGGATTTAATCAGACTTTAATATCACAAAATAATATATATTACCTAAATATTGATATAGTAAGTCATTACTATAAAAAAGGTTTAAATGAAACTAAAAATATAGATGATTATTACTTTTATTCTTTTGAAAAAAATGATATCGAGGGCTACCTAAGAATAAGAAAAAATAATGATAAATTTTTTGTTGAGTTGTGTTATAATTATGCTATAATAGAAGTAGAGTTAGAAGAAAGTAAAATAAAGTATGCAGTTTCAAGAGGAATAACTATTCTAAACTCTATAAAGTATAATGATGTGGTAATAGAAAAACAGCTTAACGATAAAGATCAAGATACAAAAGAAACAGCATATAAAATACCAGAACCTAAAGACAAAAATGAAAAGAAAAACGTTCTTGAGTATATGGATGAAAACGAAGAATAAAAGAAAGAGGTGCAATTGTGAAGCTTTTGAATAAACTTAAAAATATATTCTATGACGAAGAAATTATAGATGAGCCAGAAACAGAAATAAAAAAAGTAGATAAAGTAGTAAAAAAAGAAGTTGAGGAAAAACCTAGGGTAGAAGAAATAAAAATAACTAGGGAAGAACCAAAACGAGAAGTAGAGGAAGTTAAAAGAGTAGTTGAAGAACCAAAGAAAGAAAATAATAACTTCAGTGAAAGAGAATTATTTAGAAGCGAAAGAACATTCAATTTTACAGAATTTGATGATGATGAGGTTGATTTACCACCAAGAAGAAGTGTACTTAATCCTGAACCTAAAGTAACTAAGAGACAAGAAGTACAAAAACCTGCAATACCAGAACAGCCAAAAATTTTTAAACCAAGTCCTATTATTTCACCAATTTATGGAATACTAGATAAAGACTATAAAAAAGATGAAGTTGTAACTAAAACAGTAACTAAAACAGAAGAACCAGTTATAAAAGATTCAGCAAGTACATATGATACTGTTAGAAGAAAAGCATATGGTACACTTGAAGATGAATTAGAAGATACACTAAATTCAATGAATAAATTAACTCCAGAAGTAATAAGCAACGAAATAAATAAAATAGATGAATCAGTTAATGAACTAGATAAAAAAACAAGCAAAATAGAAGACATAATTAGTAAGATTGAAAGTACTACTTCTGATGTTTCAGTAGGAGAGTTAGAAGATAAAATGAAACTTGAACACTTCGATGATACTGATGATGAAGAAGATGGTAATAGTGAAATAGAAAAAACTATGACTAATAGTACTTTAGAGCATGATCTATTTAATTTAATAGATTCAATGTATGATGATAAGGAGGATTAGAAATGAGTTTAGCAGAAGCACTACCTATAGTAATTTACTTTTTATTAATAGTACTTCTAGTTGTAGCAATATGGATTGGTATCAAACTAATTATCACAATGAATAAAGTTGATGATATATTAGAAGATATTTCAGAAAAGGCAAAATCATTAGATAAGTTATTTAATATTATTGATTTCGCTACTGATAGAGTATCCATGGTAAGTGATACAGTAATTAATTTTGTATCAAGTGCATTTAGTAAAATATTTAAAAAAAGAAATACAAAGAAAGTGAAGGTTGATGACGATGAATAAAGAAAGAAAAGGCGGATTTGGAAAATTCGTAGGAGGATTAGCAATCGGTGCTGGATTAGGTTTATTATTTGCTCCAGATAAAGGAAAAAATACTAGAAAAGTTCTTAAAAAGAAAGTTGACGAACTACTAGATAAACTAAGAGAAGTAGATTTAGACGAAGTAAAAGATGAATTATTATTTAAAGCAGAAACACTTCAAGCAGAACTTGCTTCATTAGACAAAGAAAAAGCTAAAGACTTAGCTTTAGAACAAGCTCAAAAAATAAGAGAAAAAGCTGAAGAACTTTATAAATATGCTATTGAAAAAAGTACTCCAGTAGTTGAAAAAGCAGCTGACGAAGTAAGAAAACAAGCTTTAAAAGTTGTTAAAGAAATTCAAGAAAAATTAGAAGAAGATAATAAATCTAAAAAAAATAAATAATTAAAATAAAAATATTGCTTAAAGCAATATTTTTTTATTCATTAGAATATAACTTTATCTTACCATTATTAGCTGATATAAGTATTTGATTCCATATTTCACTCTCAACATTTCTAACTTTCTTAGGATGAACTAAAAATCTCATAGTAAGTAATACATAATTATCAACTATTTTAGTGTAAATAATAGGATCTAATTTATTATAATAGATTCTATAATCTCCAGTAGCATTATCAAGCTGTCTTTCCATCTTATTAGGAATAGATGATACTACATGATTGTTTTTAATAATTCTATAAAGTTCTTTTTTAGTTTTTATAACATTACTATCAATAGGTACTTTAATAGACATTTCCTTCCATATATATTTAAATGCTTTAGAATAATTCTTTAAATACTCTGTAAATATCTTTGATGCAGGTACTTGAATAATAATACCAGTACTTTGTTCACCTTCATCTTCACCACGTACTTCAAGAATTTCAAAAGATAAAATACTAATATTTATAACATCCCCAATAGAATTACCAATAGCAATTCTGTCTTCCACCTTAAATGGTTTAGCAACCTTTATATAAATACCAGAAAAGAAATTAACTACAATATCTCTAACAGCTAAGGTTAATGCCGCAGATATAACACTAATAAAAGTCAAAAAATCTTTAAAGTAATCTTGCCATATAAGAAAGAAACAAAGTATAGTTAAAATCGTACACATAAGTTTAACTCTCTTATTTAAATTATATTTCTTCTTATCATTAGGATTAAAACGATTATTAATAACCTCAATAATTTTATATATTAGTTTAAACACAAAGAATACAAATAAAGATTGAAATATTGACAAGATATACTTTTCATCTAAAGAAGTAAAATTAGCTATATAAACTATTATTTTATTGATATATTTCATATTATCATCCTTTCTACCTAAAATAAGCAGGTCAAAATAATATAGCATACATAATAAAAATCTTTAAGTTAAAAAATATATTTTTTTAAAATTTTACATAAAATGTGTAAACAAATCAATTGATTAATATTTTTAATTGTGTTATAATCTATTCATAAATTTGCTTGAGGAATGTTATTAAATCCCTTTTTACAGTGATTCTAGGATAGTGAAAACTAGATAATATATTTATTAACTCCTACCTCTATATATGCAAAATCGGCTCAAAAAGTCGTTAAAAAAGAAAGATAAATAAAGGATGGTACCGTCATAATGACTCCTTGGTAACCATTCTTTTTATTTTAGGAAGGAATAAAAATATGAAAAATGAAAAAATTACTGAAAGAAGTAAAGACTTTGCATCTTGGTATACAGATGTAGTAAAAGCTGCTCATTTAGCAGAATATTCAAATGTAAAAGGATTTATTATTTTTGAACCTAACGGGTATGCAATATGGGAAAATATTCAAAAAGTAATGGATAATATGTTTAAAGAATTAGGACATCAAAATGTTTATTTACCAGTTATGATACCAGAGAATTTACTTAAGAAAGAAGGAGAATTAGTAGAAGGATTTGCTCCAGAAGTGGCCTGGGTAACAGAAGGTGGAAGTAATAAACTAGAAGAAAGATTAGCATTCCGACCTACAAGTGAATCATTATTTAGTGATTACTATAAGAATATAGTAAAAACATATAGAGATTTACCAAAATTATATAATCAATGGTGTAATGTAATTAGATGGGAAAAAGAAACAAGACCATTCTTAAGAAGTAGAGAATTCTTATGGCAAGAAGGACACACTGTTCATGCTACCGAAAAGGAAGCAATGGAAGAAACAGATAGAATGTTAAACACATATAAAAGATTCTTTGAAGAATATCTTGCTATTCCAGTTGTAACAGGAAGAAAAACTGAGAAAGAAAAATTTGCAGGAGCAGAATATACTTTGACAGTAGAAGCAATGATGCAAAACGGAGTATGTCTTCAATCAGCAACTAGTCACTACTTTGGACAAAAATTTGCTAAAGCATATGATGTAAAATTTGTAAATAAAGATAATAAATTTGAATATTGTTATCAAACATCATGGGGATCAACTACTAGAATGATAGGAGCATTAATAATGGTTCATGGAGATGATAAAGGTTTGGTATTACCACCAAAAATAGCTCCAAAACAAGTATGTATAGTACCTATTAAAATGACTGATGAATTACTTGAAGTATGTAATAAATTAAATGATGAATTACATAAAAACAATATAACTTCATACATAGACACAACTGATAAGAGTGCAGGATTCAAATTCGCAGAAGCTGAAGTAAACGGTGTACCTGTAAGAATAGAAGTAGGTCCAAGGGATCTAGAAAATAATAAAGTAACTCTTGTTAGAAGAGACACAAGTGAAAAAAAACTTACAAATGTTGATGAAGTTTTAAATAATGTACAAAGATTATTAACTAATATTCAAGAAAATTTATATAACAAAGCACTTGAAAATACAAAGAGTAAAACATACGATGCTAAAACACTAAAAGATGTAGAAGAAATAATGAATAATCATCCAGGCTTCGTAAATGCATATTGGTGTGGAGATCTTGAATGTGAATTAAAAATGAAAGAAATAAAAGGAACAAAATCAAGATGTATTGTAGAAACAAAAGACTACAAAGATGAAGTATGTGTAGTATGTGGTAAAAAAGCAAAACACAAAGTAGTTTGGGGTATACAATATTAATTGTAAAGTAATATAATTTTAATATAGATTACACCTAATTTTCACATTAGCCAAATATAATGATTACATAAGGTAGGTGGTAACTATAGAATAAAAACTGATAACGATTACGATGTTAACAAGCACCTTCGGGTGCTTTTTTATATTGGCAAACCTAAAATTATATGATAAAATATAATTATAATAGGAAGTGTATGAGATGAATAAATGTGTAAATTGTGGAAATGACTTAATACCAGGAGATAAATTTTGTAGAAGATGTGGAACACCAATAAATAATCAAAATTCAAATCAAATGGTAAATAATAACATAAATTTTACGAACAATATAAATACACAATCGCCAAATAATACTGGATTTAATAACCAATATAGAGGAAATTTCAACAATAATTTAAATAGTAACATCAACTATAATATGAACAATAATGCAGGAGCTGCTGTTCAAAGAAAAGACAATTTAAGTAGTTTAATAATTATTATAGTAGTGCTTGTTATTGGAATATTATTTATACTATTTATACCTACAATAAATAAAACTGAGAATAATGATACAATAGTTATAAAAGAAAATAACGATGTATCCAATAATAATACAAACACTCCTAATAATACCAATAACAATAATTCAAGTAGTAACCCAAATGTAAAAAAAGATACAATAACCTTCAAAGGTGCTACTATAAATAAAAGATCAGACTATATATATACATATAATAGTCAATACTCAAGCAATATGTTATTAATTGAAAACAGTAATAGCGATGACGCACTTGTTATTGAAGGTATTTATAAAACGTCTATTTCTGATATTAACTCAAAAACATCATTGATAAAAAAACAATATGCTAACTCAGGATATCAAACAGGATCAGCTAAATATACAACATATAAAAATAGAAAGATTTATACAATAGAAATAAGCCAAAATAGTTATAAAATGCTAGCCGGATATTATGAAATAGATTCTGGTGTAGTAGCAAGTTTTGTATTATATGATAAAAATTACACAAGATATAATTATGATGGCTATGCATTTTTAGCAAATGTTTTTGATAAAGTAAGCGTATCTTCATCAGTAAAAAATGGAACAACATACGAAATTAGGGGAGATTTCACACAAATTGTTCATAATTTATTGACAAAATAATAATATTAATATATAATCAATATCGTTGAAAAAGAAAGAAAGAGAGCCACTCTTCACCAGATGTA
>CAKOJC010000009.1 GCA_934088535.1 uncultured Bacilli bacterium
GTAAGAAAATACTATCAATTTAATAATGATAATCGCCTACCAAGTCTTTTATTCAAGAGTCAACCAGAATATTTAAAAAGTGCTAGTGGAGACAATAGTAAGAAGGGTAGAATCATAAAAGTATTTGAAAGTCATTCACCATATGAATTCTTAAAAGCCAAATACAAAGGTGCAAAACCTACTGATAGAGATATGAAAATACTAGAAACTCTACTAATAGATTTAAACCTAAATCCAGGTGTTGTAAATGTTTTAATAGACTATACTCTTAAAACAAACAATAATAAACTAGTTAAAAACTACGTAGAAACAATTGCTGGACAGTGGAAAAGAAGTGGAGTAGAAACTGCCGAAGAAGCCATGAATTTAGCAGAAAAAGAACATAAAAAGAAATATAAGAAAGATGATAAACCAAAAAGTAAAATAATGCCAAGTTGGTTCAATGAAAAAATAGAATCAGAAATATCTGATACAGAAAGTGATACAGAATTTAAGAATTTTATAGAGGAGTTTAGAAAATGATAAAAGGAAGTAATTTTGTAAGAAAAGGTAAAAAAGCTATACAAGATGACCTAAGACGTGAATTTGTTCTTGCTAGTAAAGATGAAACATTTACTAAACTATGTGCAAGACTTAAGTGTGATGAAGAACTACTTATGAAGTACACTTCTAAATTAGAAACAACTGTATGTGAATTAAAAAACTGTTCTAAATGTAAAAGTTTAGATAAATGTAAAAATGAAATAGAAGGTCATGTGTATTACCCAGCAGTTCAAAAAAACTTTATAGATTTTACATATAAACCATGCAAATATTTTAAAGAAAACAAAGTAAAAAATACAACAACATTCTTTGAAACACCTAAAGTATTAATGAACGCATCACTTAGTGATTTAATTACTGAAAAAGAAAGAAATAGTATACTAAAATACATAAAAGATTTCTTAAAAAAGAAAATAAACAACGAACCAGTAAAAGGTTTATACTTAAGTGGATCATTTGGTAGTGGGAAATCATACATATTAAGTGCTTTATTAAACGAACTATCAAACAAAGGATTCAGAACAGTAAATGTATACTATCCATCGCTTTTAAAAAGATTAAAAGCATCATTTAATGAATATAATTATGATGACGTAATAGATGAAATAATGACAAGCGATGTTCTTTTAATAGATGATATAGGAGCAGAAAACAATAGTTCATGGGCAAGAGATGAAGTACTAGGAACAATTTTGCAATATAGAATGGACAATGATCTAACAACGTTCTTTACTTCAAATTACAATATTAATGAACTAGAAGCATTTCTTTCTGAAACTCCTAAAGGAATAGACGAAATTAAAGCAAGAAGAATCATAGAGAGAATTAAATATTTAACAGTAGAAGAAAATTTAATAAGCAAAAATAAAAGAAATAATAAAACAGATTCTTAAAACAAGCACTAAAAATCAACATAAAAACTAAGGCAGATTGACAAATCTGTCATTTTATGATATAATATGTCCATCATTAAGGGGGGGATATAGAATGGAAAACGTAATTTTAGCATTCATTATAGCTCAATTAATTTCAACTGCATATGGTTTAGCAGTAATTGGTTCAGTAAGACCAATAATCGAAAAGAAACTTAAAGATGAAGGATATGTCTTAAAAAATAAAAATAGTATGTATAAATTTAATGAGAATTTAGGAAAATTCTTTAGAGGATTTATACCTTTCTATTATGCCGTAAAAGCTATACTTTTAGTACAAGGAAAAGATCCGATCGATAGAGCAGTACAAAAAGAAATAGAAAATGGAGAATACATTACTCGTGAAGAAAGACAAGCAATGAAAGAAAGAGAAGAATTCTTAAAAACAGCTTCTTTATCAAAACCAATGGAACCACAAATTATATTTGAAAAACCAGAAAAATATGTAGCTCGTAAAAATGATTACACATTATATGACACATATGAAACACCAGTTGAATATATTACTCGTGAAACAACTAATGAAGATAAACTAGATATCACTCCTTACACTGGAATAGTTAAAGAAGTACCTAAAGTAATTGAAAAAGAAGTAACTAAAAATGATATAGCAAAAGCAATTACTGAATTAGATGCTTATGAACTACAAACTTTAGGAGAAAAAATAGAAGCATTGGCAGAATTAAAACAAAAAAATAAAAGTTTAAGATTAAAAGATATTGCTTAAGCAAAAAAATTATGTTAACATTAACTTATAAATTAATTAATTGGACAAGATTATTAAAATCTATTATCAAAGAGAGTTAGTATATGGTGAAAACTAATATAATAGTTTAATAGTTACTACCAATTGTATGAGGTCAATAGCCTACGAGTAGTTTTCGTTACAAAACTATAATAAGTTAAATAAAGGGATGGTACCGTCTTTTAAAAGACTCCTTACTATTCCTTTTTTTTGTTTTATAAGGGGAGGGTTAATATGAAATATGAAACAATAACTTTATCAAAGTTCTTATCAAGAACACTAGGACTGGATGGTGTAGACTTAAAAAGAATAACCCATTTAGATGCTAAAGAGTTATTTCCTGATTTAAAAAGAAGTACATTCGATCATGTAGAAAAGTTTCCAGAAGAATTATTAACTGGAAAAATAATGATGGTAAACGATGGTAAAACAGTTATTCCATATTACGTTCCAACACTAAAAACAGATTTTGAAGTACAAGAAGTAAAAATCGATTTTGATGAAGTAGAAGAAGTAGTAGATAAAGAATATGACTACGCAAGTATGTCTGTTTATGAACTAAAACAACTGCTTAATAGAAAATTCAATACTTATAAAAATAGTAGAGAAGCAAGAAAAGAACTAGAAAAAAGAGGAGTAGTTCTTACAAAAAAATACAATAGAAACGAAGTAAAGAGAATGAAGGAAGATGAAGAATAATGAAAGAAATTAAAAATGATGAAAGATTAAATATGTTAAATCATAGTTGTGCACACCTTTTAGCACACGCAGTAAAGCATTTATATCCACAAGCAAAATTTTGGGTAGGACCAGTAATTAACGAAGGATTCTATTATGATATAGATTTAGGTGACGTATCATTAACAGACGAAGACTTACCTAAAATTGAAAAAGAAATGAAAAAAATTTCTAAAGATAATAAACTAATCAAAAGAATAGAATTATCTAAAGAAGAAGCTCTTGAAATGTTCAAAGATGACCCATATAAAATAGACTTAATTAATAGAATGGATGAACATGAACAAGTAATATCAGCATATAGACAAGAAGATTTTATAGATTTATGTAGAGGTCCACATGTAAACTCAACTAAAGAAATTAAATACTTTAAGTTATTAAAAGTAAGTGGAGCTTACTGGAAAGGTGACTCTAAAAATAAAATGCTTCAAAGAGTATATGGTATATGTTTTGAAAATGAAGAAGATTTAAATGAACATTTAGCATACTTAGAAGATTGCAAAAATAGAGATCACAGAAAAATAGGAAAAGAAATGGAACTATTCATGTCAGATGACTTAGTAGGACGCGGACTTCCAATGTACCTTCCAAATGGATATATTGTATGGCAAGAACTAGAAAATTATATTAAAGAAAAAGAAAGAAAACTAGGATACTTACATGTACTAACTCCATGTGTTGGAACAGTTAATTTATATAAAACATCTGGTCACTGGGACCACTACAAAGAAAATATGTTCCCTGCTATGCAAGTAGATGAAGAATCATTTGTATTAAGACCAATGAACTGTCCACACCATATGATGATTTATTCAAATAAATTACATTCATACAAAGATTTACCAATTAGAATAGGTGAAATAGCTCATGATTTTAGATATGAAGCATCTGGTGCTGTAAAAGGTATTGAAAGAGGAAGACACTTCTGTCAAAATGATGCACACTTATTCGTAACGCCAGAACAAATCAAATCAGAATTCAAAAGTGTAGTAGATTTAATATTTGATGTATACAAAGATTTTAATATTACAGATTATAGATGTGTTTTATCACTAAGAGATCCAGAAGATAAAGAAAAATATCATCCAGATGATGAAATGTGGAATAAAGCAGAAAACGAACTACGTGAAGTATTAAATGAATTAGGTATTGAATACACTGAAGAAATAGGTGAAGCAGCATTCTATGGACCTAAATTAGATGTTAATGTACGTCCAGCAGTTGGAAATGAATACACACTATCTACTTGTCAATTAGACTTCTGTTTACCAGCTAAATTTGATTTAAAATACGTAGATAAAGACGGAGAAAAGAAAACACCAGTAGTTCTTCACAGAGCTATCTTAGGTTCACTTGATAGATTTATGGCATACATTCTAGAAGAAACAAAAGGTGCTCTTCCATTATGGTTAGCTCCAGTTCAAGCAAATATTATCCCAGTTAATATGGAATACCATCTAGAATACAGTAAGAAAATACTAGAAATACTAGAAAAAGAAAATATTAGAGTTAAACTAGATGATAGAGATGAAAAACTAAACTACAAAATGAGAGAAAGTGTTATTTCAAAAGTTCCATATACATTAATACTAGGAGACAAAGAAAGAGATGCTGAAACTATAAGTTATCGTCTTCGTGGTTCTAATGAAACACATACAATAAAAATAGATGAATTCATAGAAAAACTTCATAATGAAATAAAAAATAAAGAGTAGAAATACTCTTTTTATTATGCTATTATACATTTCAAGGAAAGAAATATGAGAAAAATAGAATTTAAAGAATTAATAGAAATTTTCATTACAATAACTATACCATCTGTGCAAGCAGAAAATGAAATACCAAGAATAAACTTTATTTTTAATAATAAAGGTATAGAACTATTAAATAACATCAAAAATGAACCATTTATATTAAAAAACTATTGGACACCATCTATAACAGAAGAAGATATAGAAAAATTAAAAGATATAAAAAAATCTAATTACCCAAATATTGAAATAGATAACCCAATAGAATTCTTTAAATTGCTTACAGATATAGTAAACTCTCAAATAAGACTATACACGTCAAATAATATACACGTTAGTGAAAGAAATGTATGTATAAACGTTTTATTAAGAATATGGCTTAGAATGGATAAAAATGACTTTAAAGATATAAATAGTTTTCTAAAGAAAGAACTAGACTTTCTAAACGATAATACATTAGACAAATACAATAATATAGAAATAGATAACTACGAAGGATATAAAGTAACATCATTAATCAATGTAAATGAAACATGGGATGAAACAAGTAAAAGTATTTGCTTTATACTAGGAGATAAAGATTCTTCACACACAGTATCTCACATAAACTACGCTATTAGAAAAGAAAATAATGAAAAAGTATGTTACATATATGCAGTACAATCAGATTTAATAAAAACAACTAATAAAAAAATCGAAAGAAAACTTTATAAACTAAATAAAGGAATAGAAGTACAAGATGTTCATCCTAATCAAATATTTCCTTTAATAGAATTAATGCATCTCTTAAAATTAGAAGGTATAACTACTATAAAAGTACCAACAAATCAAGAATTAAATTATGAATATCATGAAATAATGAGTAAAAATGAAGAAGAAAGATTTCATTTAAGATGGCCAGAATCACTCATAAATAAATTACTTTCAAGTAACACGCAAGAAGCAGAATATCAAAAAAAACTCTATTTATTAGATAAAGCATTCTATGATCACACAGTAGGTAAATCTTCAAAAATAAGAGAACTCAAAACTACTAAATTGTTTTCATTACTAAAGAGACTATCATTTCATATACCTAATTTTCAATTATTAGAAACAGATAAAATAAATAATGAAATATTAATATATAAATTATCAAAATAAACCATTTTTAAGACATATAAGAAACAAAAAATTAAAAGACAACTAACTAATCATAAAACATCAAAAACCTCTTAAAATAACTTTTATTTGACTTTTTTTAAAAAATATGCTATAATCTATGTACAAATCATTAAGGGGGTTTTGATGATTATGAAAGGTAGATTTATTTTAGATTATTTAGATGAGAACAATTTCAAAAAACTAGAAAGAAGTTTAAAGAAATACAACATGGTTGCTTACAAGAAATTAATGTTTGATTTTTATCCTAAATTAAGAAGTGGTGAATTCGTTGGAGAATTAGTTTCAATTAATAAACATGAACAAACTGAAACATATGATTTAAGATTACCAACTGACTCATTATTTGTAAAAGTATATGGTGAAGTTAAATTAAACTATACTGTATATAAAAATAATAATATAGTTATGTTAAACAATTTAGAACCAAAAGATATATTATTAGATGGTCATAAATCAGAATTAACTGCTTATAAAGGAATAATGATTTCTAAAGCAAACGCACAAAAAGAAATGTTCAAAATCGATTTATTATGTAGATTAGAAGGAAGAGAGTAGTCCTTCTTTTTTAATGCATTAAAAAAGAAATAACTACTTACTAGCTATTTCTTTATATTTATTTTCAAGTACATATATATCTTTACTACTCATAAATAGAAGTACTGCATTAGTATCTTTATATGGAAGCAATTTATCTACTTCTTCAAGTGATATATATTCACCATTCTTAAGATCTTTTATTATATCCATACAAGACACACCATCATATCCAAGTTCTTTTCTGTCTTCTCCTATATCAAGTACAAATGCTTTATCAGCAAGATTTAATGCATCTGCAAACTCTTTATGAAAAAATTGAACTCTTGATCTAGTATGAGCTTTAAATAGAGCAACTATCTCTCTATCAGGATATTTCTTACGTGCTGCTTCTATTGTAACTTTAACTTCAGTTGGATGATGAGCATAGTCATCTATTAATATATTATTTCTAAATTTTTCTTCAATGAATCTTCTCTTAGCATGCTCAATTATACTCACTTGTTTTCTAACTACATCTTTAGGAAGATTCTCAAGATAACAAACAGTAATAACACCTAAAACATTTAATAAAAGATGATCTCCTACAAAAGGGAAAGTATATGTATCATATAATTCTCCTTTGATGTACACATCAGCCTTAGTAGTTTCTTCATCATGAGTAACATTCTTTACTACAACATCATTATCTTCATTAAATCCATAGTAATATACCGGTTTATCAGTTTTAACTTTTCTATTATTGATATCATCTCCACACATTATAACAGATTTACGAGTCTTACTTACAAATTCATTAAATGCATCCATTACATCATCTAAATCTTTATAATAATCTGTGTGATCAAGTTCAATATTAGTTACAATAGTGTAATATGGATTATATGCTAAAAAATGTCTCTTATATTCACATGCTTCTAGTGCAAAATATTCATTTCCTTTTTTAGCGTATCCAGTTCCGTCTCCAATAAGATAGTTAACACCAAATGGCTCTAGAACAGTCTTTAACATAGTAGTAGTTGTAGTTTTACCATGACAACCACATACAGCAACTAATTTAGTATCATTTGTTATTTCAGCTATCATTTCTTGATATGTAAATATCTTAAGACCAAGTTCATGAGCTCTTATAACTTCTGGATGTTCATCATTAAATGCATTTCCTTGAACAATAATCATATCTTTAGTTATCATATCTGGGTTAAATTCATGAAAGGGAATACCCTTTTTAATTAGTCCAGCCTCAGTAAAGAAATGATCGGGTTTATCACTTCCTGTAACTTTATATCCTAAATCGTGCATTATTTGAGCAAGAGAGCTCATTCCACTTCCTTTAATTCCTATAAAATAATAAATCATTTAAAATCACCTACATTAAATTATACTATAATTAGTTACTAAAAAGAATAATACTTTACATAGTTTACACTTTTTAAAAAATACGTGACATTTTAGTAATAATGTGTTATAATATGCATCGACTTAAAAAGGGGGATAAAATTATGAATAAAAGTTTAATGCCAACTGTAGATGCTTACGTTAGTCATTCTATAGCTTTAAATAATGCAGAAACAGAATTAATGCAAATAGAAAGACAATTACTAGAAGCAAAAAAATCAAGAATATTTGCTTATAATAAAGGAGAAAGTGATAAATTAAGAAGTTTAGATGAAACTATTAAAAGTCTAACTATTAAAAAAGCAGAACAAACTAAAATATTTGATGAATCTTGTAGAAGTCAATTCTATATGTATAGTACTTATATTAATGCATCAGATGTATCTACTATTGGTGAAATATCAGATTTAATTACATCAATCGATTCAAAAGTAAACTCAATTAATCTAGAATGTGAAAATCTAGAAAAAAGAAAAGCACAATTATTTGGCTTAGCAAAATCTACTCAAGATAGTGAAACAGCTACTAAATGTAGAGAATTAAGTGCAAAATGTCATTCAACACTAGTAGAATTAACAATGAAAGAAACAATATATACTAAAGTTAAAGATGATGTTACTGAAATATTAAAGAAGAAGCAAGAGGAAGCAACACCACAAATGAGATAAAATTGACTTTAAATCTTAATTATGTTATTATTTTTCCAGAAAGAGGTAATTAACTCTTTCTACGAGAATTTTGATTGTTACCGCAATTAAAATTTTAACACTTTTAAGATTAATATCATTTTTACTTTTAAGAAGTAGAAACATAAAAAGCAGAAACAATAATTCTGCTTTTTATGTATAGTTTTATATAAAAAGAAGTAACAAAAAAGTCCTTATTCAGGACTATATATTCTAAGTGGTGCAGGTGAAGGGACTTGAACCCCCATGGATTGCTCCGCTAGATCCTAAGTCTAGTGCGTCTGCCAATTTCGCCACACCTGCAACTAGTGGTGGACCTCGTAGGACTCGAACCTACAACCGCCCGGTTATGAGCCGGATGCTCTAACCAATTGAGCTAGAGGTCCACGACTACTTAATAATAGCATAAAAGATTTTCAATTTCAATAACTTTTTTAAAAAATAGTTTAAAATTTATTTTTTTGTGTTATATTATATATATAAATAACATAAAAAGAGGTAAATTATGATAATTTTAAATTATAAAACCCAATTATATAAATATTTTATATATATTTCAGCACTATTAGTGTCATTATTTATAATAGTAAACGTATTTTACAAAGAACCATTAAAAGATTTAAAAGAAGTTAGAACATCGCTAATTGAATATAATGATGAAAACACCGAAATAAATGTAGAATATCCCAGATTCAAAGATGATAAAATAAATAAAATAACAACAGACATATTATATGATTATATAAAAGAATTCAAAAAATTTACAACAATTAAAAAGTCATTAATAATGAATTATAAATTATATTATTTTTATGATTATGTAAATATAACATTTAATATAGAAAGCACAATTGATAAAGCAAAAAACAAGAATATATTAATAAATCTTAAAAACAAAGAAATATCTTATATCAGTAATTTATATGACAAAGATTATTTAGAAGAAGAAATAAATGAACTAGTTTATTATAAATATTCACAAGATATTTATGAAAAAATAAAAGAATCAAATATCAATAATAATACTTATATACTAGATGAAAATAAAATAGATGTTTATTTTAATAATACTCATTTTAAAGATTTAGATTATATTCCATATGTAACAATACAACTAAATGAAGATGTATATGTAGAAGATGATTTTGAAGTTAAAGATAAAAAATATATAGCTTTTACATTTGATGATGGCCCAAGTAAATATACAAAAGAACTATTAAAGACTTTAGAATTAAATAATTCAACAGCAACATTCTTCATGTTAGGAAACAAAATGAAATATAATGAAGATATTGTTAAAGAAATATATAATTCTAATAGTGAAATTGCATCACACACATACTCACATAAAAATTTAAATAATTTATCATCAAAAGAAGTATTAAGTGAAATAAATTCACCAGTAATTCTATTTAATGAGATAACAGGCGGAGAAATTAAATATTTACGTCCACCATATGGAAATTATAATGAAACAGTAGAGTCTACAAATTATCCAATAATATTATGGAACATTGATCCAAAAGATTGGTTAGTAAAAGACAGTAGTAAAGTTTATAACTCAGTATTAAAACATGCATGTGATGGTTGTATAGTACTTATGCATGATTTATATCCAACAACAATAGAAGCTGTAAAAATGCTAATACCTAAATTAAATAGTATGGGTTATGAAGTAGTAAGTATATCTGATTTAGCAAAATATAAGAATTATCAAATAAAAAATAGTGAAATTATTAGAAAAATAAAATAAAATGCTTTTATTTTTAAAAATAGTATGCTATAATGAATAACGTTGAACGGAAATGTTCAACTTATTATGGACCGCTAGCTCAGCTGGTAGAGCAATCGACTCTTAATCGATGGGTCTAGGGTTCGAATCCCTAGCGGTCCACCATAATAGTAAGTAAAGTCCTAAACAGGGCTTTTTTTAATACATTTTTTTAAATAAAAACCATACAAACTTTTCTAATCAATTTTCTGATAAAATTCCACAGTTTTTTAAAATATTTATAAGTCTCATAGTTATAAGCCTATCATTTATTTTCTTTTTCTGATTTCTGCAATCTACTATAAATCTCATCATATTCCAGTACTTTTCCTCTGATAGTAGTTTTACAACTAATAATGCAGTATCTAAACTTATTCCTTCTTCCTTCAATAAAAAAGTTAATTCTCTTATATCTTTAGCCATAACTTATCACCTAAATTTATTATACATAAAATATAAGTCATTGTATAATGATAAATATAATTTACCACTCATTAAACATTTAATATAATATAGTAGGTGAACAAAAAGTGATTCTAAAGAAAATATATGACTATAACAAAAATTTAATAAAAAATATAAAAGATAAACTAAAATAAAAAAGAAGTTTTAAAACTTCTTTTCATTTAGCTTGCAAGAGCTGTAATTACTATAGTAAATAAACTACCTACCATTAATAAAAGCATTAACCATGCTACTATTTTTTTACCTATTTCTGTTTTATTTTTCTTTTTTGCCATATCAATACCTCAATAAAATTATAATATAAAAGTAATAAAAAATAAAGAAATAAATATAATTTAATATGAAAATAATTAAAAGCAAGATATTTAAAATATTAGTAGTATCTCTAGTAATAGGTTTTATTATAGGTATAATTAGTTTTATATTCATTGATAAGAAAGAATTAGGATCAAGTATTATTAATTATATAAATCTAATAAAAAATAATGATTTTAATCATACAAGTGGTCTAATAGTATCAATAATATCTAATCTAAAATATAGCTGTATCATCTGGATATCAGGTATTATATTCTTTTGCTCACTAGTAATACCATTAATAATCATTTATAGAGGAGTATCTTTAAGTTTGACAATATGTACCATAATTTATGCTTATAAACTAAAAGGTCTCTTATACGCCTTAATAATAGTGTTTCCAGCCATATTAAATGAAGCAATATTACTATTTCTAAGCTATTATAGTATAAACTTTAGTATAAAATGTTTTAATACCATAAAGAACAACAAAGATATAAATTTAAGACTATTCATAAAAAACTATTTCTATATTTTTATAATTCTATCTTTATTCCTTATAATAAGTAGTCTGCTTGAGATATATTTATGTTCAAATATCATTAAATTTGTAGTATAATATTGATATTGAAAGGAATGTATATTTATGAAAGTAGTAGTAGGAATAAGTGGAGGAGTAGATTCAGCTGTATCAGCATTATTATTAAAACAAGAAGGATACGAAGTAGTTGGTTTATTTATGAAAAACTGGGACTCTAACATTAATAATGATAAAGAAGGTATAACAGATGGTGTATGTCCTCAAGAATTAGATTATAGAGATGCTAAAGCTGTATGTGATGAACTTTGTATTCCACTTTATAGAGTAGATTTTATTAAAGAATACTGGGATGATGTATTTAAATACTTTTTAGATGAACTTGAAAAAGGTAGAACTCCAAATCCTGATATTATGTGTAATAAATATATAAAGTTTGATTTATTCAAAAAAGAAGCTAAAAAACTAGGAGCAGATAAAATTGCTACTGGACACTATGCGCGTATTAAAGGAAATAGACTTTTAAGAGGAGTAGATAATAATAAAGATCAAACATATTTCTTAAGTCAAGTATCACCAGAACAATTAAAAGACGTATTATTCCCAATAGGTCATTTAACTAAACCAGAAGTACGAGAACTTGCCAAAGAATATAATTTACCAGTTGCTGATAAAAAAGATTCAACAGGTATTTGTTTCATTGGAGAACGTCATTATCAACAATTTGTATCTAACTATTTAAAAGGTAAAGACGGAGACATAATAGACGTAGAAACAGGTAAAAAAGTTGGAACTCACCATGGACTTATGAATTACACTATAGGTCAAAGACGAAATGTAGGACTTTCAGGAGATCAAGAAAGGCATTATGTATGTGGTAAAGATTCTAAAACAAATACTCTTTATATCGCATACGGAAGTGATTCAAAATACTTACTATCTGATGAAGCATTAATAGAAGATGTAAACTATATATCAGATAAACACCCAACATTCGCAACAGCTAAATTTAGATACAGAAGTGAAGATATTCCAGTAACAATAGAATATCTGGAAAATAATCAAATAAGAGTTAAATATGTAGATGGAAAAGCAGTAACCCCAGGACAAGCATGTGTTATATACTTAGGAGAACAATGCTTAATGGGTGGTATTATTAAACAAGTATTCAAAGATGAAAAAGATATCTGGTATTTAAAATAATGATAAGAAAAACATACGAATTAATTAACTTAAAAAAAATAGAAAATAATGTAAAAACTATAATTAATTCATCAAAAAACTATAAATACCATATTGCAGTAGTAAAAGCAAACTGCTATGGACTTGGTATTAAATGTATTAAAAGTATATTGCTAGGTGGTGCAAACTATCTAGCAGTTTCTTCTTTAGAAGAAGCATTAAAAATAAGAAAAATAACAAATACTAGAATACTTGTATTAGAACCAATAGATATAAAATATATAGATAAAGCAAAACAAAATAATATAACACTTACTATTTCATCACTAGAATATTTAGAAAGAATAAAAGATAAAGAATTCACTTGCCATTTAAAAATAAACACTGGCATGAATAGATTAGGTATAAGTAGTAGAGAAGAATTAAATAAAGTATATAAAATTATTAAAGAATCAAATATTACTTTAGAAGGAATATATACTCATATATATAAAAGTAGTGATCAAACGCTTACTGAAAAGCAATTTAAAAGATTTGAAGATATTACAAAAGATATAAATCTAAGTGAATTTGAAATAGTACATATCCCAAATAGTGAAACAATAACAAACTATAGTAAGAAAGACTACGTAAATGGATGCAGAATGGGTATTATAATGTATGGCTTTAATAATAATCTTGACTTAGAATCAGTATTTACTTTAAAATCTAGAATAATTGAAATAAAACACATCAAGAAAGATGATACAGTTGGATATGATGGAAACTATAAAGCAACAAAAGATGAATTAATAGGAATAGTACCTATCGGATACGCAGATGGAATTATAAGAAGAAATACTGGAAGATATGTATATATAAATAATAATAAATACCAAATAGTAGGTAATATATGTATGGATATGTTATTCGTTTTAATAGATAAAAACGTAAAACTAAATGATGAAGTTTTAATTATAAAAGATAATAATCATATAAATGAAATAGCTGAATATTTAAGTACTATTAATTATGAAGTAATGTGCGATATAAGTACAAGAGTAACAAGAAAGTACATTGAAAGATAACAATTGTTATCTTTTTTATTTATGATATAATTTAAATATAAAGGAGAATATATGAATAGAGTAAT
This sequence comes from uncultured Bacilli bacterium, assembly GCA_934088535.1. The sequence continues at coordinate 13,877 of CAKOJC010000009.1, forward strand.
AATAATAGGCTGTGGAAATGTAGGTATGAGTTATGCGTTTTCACTATTAAATCAAAATACCAACGTTAATGAATTAGTATTAATTGATATAAACAAAGAAAGAATTATTGGAGAAGCAATGGATCTTAATCATTGTTTAGCATTTAGCCCATCTAAAATAGATATAAGAGTAGGTGACTATTCTGATTGTAAGGATGCTAAACTAATTGTAATCGCAGCTGGTGCTAATCAAAATCCAGATGAAACAAGAATGGACTTAATCAATAAAAACTCAAAAATATTTAAATCAATCATAACAGAAGTAATGAATAACGGCTTTAAAGGATATTTCTTAGTTGCAACTAATCCTCTTGATATAATGACATATATAACATATAAATATTCAGGAATGAAGCCAAATAAAGTAATAGGTTCAGGTACAAGTCTAGATACAGCAAGACTAAGATATATAGTAGGAGAAAAAGTAAGTATTAATCCTAAAAGCATACATACATATGTTATTGGTGAACATGGAGACTCAGAATTTGTTCTTTGGAGTTCAGCACTAATAGGTAGTGAAAAAATAGATAAATATTTAACACTTGATGAAATGAATCAAATAGAAGATGATGTAAGAAATGCAGCATATGAAATTATAGATAGAAAAGGAGCAACATACTATGGCATAGCTATGTGTCTTGCAAGAATAACAAATGCGATACTTAATAATGAAAATACAATTATAACAGTATCAAGCTATGATGAAGAAAATGATATTTATTTTAGTACACCAAGTGTTATAAACAAAGATGGTGCAATTAAGAAAATGAAAGTAGAATTAAATAAAACAGAACAAGATAAACTTAATAATTCAATAAACGTAATAAAAGATGCTATCAAAAAGATAGAATAAAGTACTAGAAATAGTACTTTTTATTTATAAAATATGTTATAATCACTTATAGAATATATAATAGAAGAGGTAATATTATGAATGAAAACGAAATATTAGAAGAAAACAAAATAAAAAACTTATCATCAAATGATTTTACAACAAATTTTAATAACGAAGAATTTACTGATATAAAATTAGAAGAAACAACTTTAAAAGATGAAAAAGTAATTAATCCAAGATATGATTACTCAAATATAATTCCAAATAAAGAATATGTTAAAGTATTAACTCAATATTGTTTTGCAGTATATAATCAATTATTAAAAATGTTTGATGAAGATCAAAAGAAAAATGAAAAATTAAAATCAGAATATAAGAATTTTGAATATTTAAAACATTATTCAACTGGAATAGAAATAAATGTTAAAGAAAGAGCCAAAGAAGGTCAATATATTGGTTCATCATTCGAATTTAAAGACTATAAATCTTTTGTAGATTATATTGATAGAAAGCCTACACTTACATCTTTAAAAATAGAATTAAATTTATCATTTAAAAGAGGCGGAGAATTTAAAAATGTAGAACATACAAATATGTTTATTATATCATTTGAACCATATAATATAATATTTTCAAGAAAATCTAATCATGAAGATGAAAGCATGGATCAAATAGAACAATATATTAAATCAGTATTAGATAAATTTAGTACTGTGGATACTATATTCTATAGTAAATAATGGAGGTAACAATGTATTACGATACAATTAAATGTGAAAACAAAATTATAACAAGTGAAGCTTTAATGGAAATAATTCAAACTATGAATGAAACATTAAAGAAATATGAAAGAATCGGAGATCAAGAAAAATTACAAAATCAAATGTTAGAAACAAAGTATCAAGCATATACATATAAATATGGCACAAGTAAATTAACCTTCGATGTAAACTTTAATGATAATACTGATATACATATAGATAAATATGAAACATTCTCAGGTATTTATTATAGTAGAATTACAGAAATAAAGAGTATTAATATTCATATGTATGCATTCTATGATACAAAAAAAGAAGGAGAACAATCAACTAGTTATAGTCAGTCAATAACAATGTATGTAACTAATAAAAAGATGGATATATCTATAAATCTTAAAAGTGAAGATCCAAAGTTCGATAATGTTTATAATAAAATAAAAGAAAAGATATTAACTGCTCCTGAAAAGTATGATGAAACTATAAGAAATAAAAGTAAGATTATGAATACAGTTGCAATAGCTACAGGAACAATTCCAGCTATCATAATAACATCAATATTTTTATTTGTTCCAGGAGTAAACAAATTATTATTAAAAGGTATAGTTGTATATCCCCTAGTAGTAGCATTCTTAATGTACTTTATAGGTAGTATCATCGCAAATGGTAAATTAGACAAATACTATGATCCAATAATGCCTGAAAAAAAATATGCAGGATACGATACAAAAAATTACCAAAGTATTTATAAAGATGACATGGACAAATATTTAAATACAAGTGATATTTTAATTGGAAGTAAAGTTAATAACTTAACATATAGAGAAAAAATAAATGAAATATATGATAAATATAAAAAAAGAGTGTTGCCAATGATACTAGCAATAACTGGAATATCAATAATAGTAATAGTTGTAGGACTATTAATAGAATTATAAAGAATAAAAGGAGTAAAAATGGAAACAAATAATAATTTAAATAATACAAATAATATTATAAATAACACAGCTAATAATCAAAGTAATATCACTAATAATAACAATAGTAATAACACTAATAAAACAAATAAAAAACTAGTAGTAGTAATCATTATTATGTCATTAATAATTGTAGGGCTAACTGGATATATTGTTTATGATTATATAAATAGCAAAGACAATACTAAAACAGAAGAAAAAAATAACGATAATAACACAGACAATAAAGAAGAAAATAATAATAACAATAATGATAATAAAGAAGATAACAAAAAAGATGAGAACAATACTCCTGATGACAAAAACAATAACAAAGATGAGAATAATGTAATAGAAACAAAAATTACTAAAAAAATAGCAAATGAACAATTAGAAGACAGTATAGGAACAGCATATTATGCATTTGGATTAAAAGAAAGTAAAGTTGGAAAAAATATTTTTGATGATGATTTTGCTAAATTATATCTTGCATATATGACAAGTATGAAAAAAGATGGATATATTTCAGAAGAATGCTACGATGGCGAAGGAGCAACTGGTTGTGCAGCAATAGACCTAAAAAAATATGAAGAACATTATTACAATCTATTCGGAGAAAAATTTGAAACTAACAAGTATGAAAAACTAAATAAAAAAGATTCATTCTATGGATATAGAGATGGTCAATTCTTTGGATCATTTCCAACAGGATTACAAGGTGAAATGATATTAAAAGCATCTAATATAGTTGAAAGACAAAAAACAATTGAAGTAGATGTAGACATTATAGATACTACTGATGATGACGAATTATATAATGAATACTATAATGCGAATATAACACAATATGACGCTGAAGCAGTAGTTGCAAAGTATAAACTAACATTAGGTAAAAATACAAACGGAACTCATAAAATCATTTCATTCATAAGAGTTAATTAATTAATTAAAAAGTTGCATTTCATATAAAGAAAGCAATTTTTTATTTGTAAAACTTTATAACCTAAAAAAATAAAAATATTTCTATTCTATCATTGACAAATAAGTGTAAAGTGTTATACAATTAATGTGTAGAGTAGAGGAGTGATTAGACAGATGAAAGAATTAAACAAGTTGTTAGGTGAAATAGGAATTTCTAAAGTTAAATTAGCTAAATATTTAGGTGTTTCTAGACAAATGATTTATAACTACTTAGAATTAGATTCACTAAATAAATGGCCACAAGAAAAAAGATTATTATTATTAAAATTATTAGATATAGAAGATGGTAGTGAAAAATCTATCAAAAGCATTAAGGTTACAAGTGAATATTTAGAGAATGTAGAAGCAAGATTAAATCAAAATGTAAAAGATCCAAATAATCAAGTATTCAATTATAAGAGTCTTACTAAAGAAGAACAGGAATTATTAAATGATTTAATATTCTTAATAAAAGAAAAATTCACAGAAGAAAAAACAAAAGATACATATTATACATTCTTATATTTATATCATGTACTTCAATCACTTGAGAATGTACAAGAAATTAAATATATTTTTGCATATCTTTCTAAGAAAACTGGATTTACTAATCCAAATGAATTTAAATTTAATGAAACAAAACAATTCATATTAGAAAGTATTATATTCACAGCATTTAACTTATATAATAATGGAGGAGCTTCTAGATCTAAATTAACTGAATCACATAATAGATTTGTTCAAGAAATTGAAAATGATAAAGAAGAAAAACTAAGTAGAACTCAACAACTAAATACAGTTAAAATTCAAGCATTAAAAGAACTAGGATATACTGAAATAAATAAAGATAACGCATCAGAAGTTCTAAATAGAATGGCTGAAATCGAGTCAAGAAAAGTTTAATATTAAGAGCATCGCAAAGATGCTTTTTTTATGAAAACTATATATATATGAAAAGAGTGGAGTGATCAACCAAAAAGCTACAACATAAATATTTAATATTAATAATTATATATAAAAATTAAAAAAATTAATTTAAAATTATTTTCTAAGTAATCTAGATTTCCTAACAAAAGAAATTTTTAAATTAATTTTAATTCTAAAAAATACCACAGTAATATTCATAGTAAAACACCTCGACAATCTACAAATATAAACTTGAAAACAAAGTTTAATTTATTGTATTATATATTTATAAAAACATTATAACACAAAGAAAATAAACTTCCAATAATGTATATTATGTTAACTTCTATATTGTTTTAAAATAAAATTTACTAAAAAATAACTAAATTTATAGATATTTTTATTTATAATTTCTATATAAAATTAATTAAAATCTAGATACTTTTTGTTCCAAAAAAAGCAAATATTATTTATAAATACTTAAATTACAATTACAAAATTATTAATTAAATATTTTTAATTAATAATAATATTAAATTTCCAATAAATATATTTTTTTAATTATGATTTATAAAACGCACTAGATGTTACTAATTTCATCACACACATATATATCATATTTTATTTAAATTAAATAAGATATACACGCATATATAAAAATATGAATCCATAAAACGCATCGAGAAATTAAAATATAGATAATTCTCCACCTCGATTCAAAATTTAATACAAACGAAAAAGTATCATACTTATAAAAAATAAAGAAATTAAGTTTTAGAAAATTATTTCATATAATAAATAGGGGCCCCCTATTATTTTTTGCAATATTTGATAGGGGTTAATACATTTAAAAATAATCATATGTAATAAAAATTATTACTAAAAGAATTTACTAACTACATAACCAAAATAAATATTTAAACTAATTGCATAAACATAAACAAACATAATCTATAAAATCATTGAATTAAAAGCAAAAATAGAAAGTAGGGGGTCCATAAAAAATAACTACCACTTCCCTACACTTTTCAATAATAATTATTTTCTAAATAAATAAAGTTATGCAAAACACGATGATAGATAATAATAATCCATAAGCCATGTACAATAATTTATTATATTTTCTTATTTCCTTTAAGATGTCATTTAATGATAAACTAATCATTAATCCAGCAACAAAAATTAGTACCATTGAAAGAAAAGTATCATTTATAAAATCTTTTAATATAAAATATGCAAGTAATGCTCCAACTGGTTCAGATAATCCAGATAATAAAGTATACATAAATACCCTTTTCTTTTCTACACCACTATAATAAAGTGGAACACTTATTGCAATCCCTTCCGGAATATTATGAAGCATTATCGCAATACATAACTTAATACCAATACTAGTATTAGTTAAAGCTCCAATAAATACTGCAATTCCTTCAGGAAAATTATGTAATACTAATGAAATCATACTAAGAATACCAATTTTATATAATGATGAATTGTTATTCTTAATCTTATCATTAATTAATTTAACACTTTGATACCCAAGCAAAAAAATCAAAATAAATATAACAATTCCATAAGCAAAACCATACTTATCAATAATAATAGGATAACTAGAAGGAATCAAATCGAATATAGATATAAGAGTCATTATTCCTAAACTAAAACTCAAAGAAAATACAACAAACTCCCCTACTTTCTTAGTTTTAAAGAATATAAAAACACTTCCTAATACAGTAGATATGCCAGCAATAAAAGATAAAAGTAGTGGAAACAAATCATTCATAATAAATAGTATGCAAATACTTAAAAAATAAGCCAATTATTTCCATTAAATAAATACATATTAAATTTCATAATTACCATAATAATAACAGGTGGTGATTAAAGTGGCTAACGCTAGAAATAATTCTAGATGTAAATCTAATGCTAGAAGCAATGCAAATTCTAGAGCAAGATCAAATGCTAGAAGTAACGCAAGAAGCAATTCTAGATGTAAATCAAATTCTAGAAGTCGATAGTATGCAGAAAAAGATATTCTATTTTGAATATCTTTTTTTATGTGATATAATTAATATATTATAATTATATAAGAATAGGATGTGTCATATGAGAAAAGTAGTTATATTTCTCTTAGTTATTATGATTCTTATATGCTTAACAGGAACGTATTATGGCTATAAATATAGAAATCACTATACTCCAGCTATTCCAACAGTAAAAACAGTAAACATAAGTGATAACATCATAGAAGTTAAGTATGATATAGAAGAATATAAAAAAGATAAAGATATTTATTGTTTAAAAAAATATCAATTAGAAGATCTTAACGAAAATGACACATGGGCAAAAGCAACTAATAATAAATGTAGCTTCGAAATAGATGATAATCTATATGATTTTTATATAAAAAATAACTATGGAAATATAATTAAAGTAGACGAAGCAAGCACTTTAGGTACAATAACAAATTTATCTATAGATAAAGATAAAGTATATCTAGCAATAAATGCAACTCACACTCCTACTCTAACTATTTCAGCAGTTGGAAATGCAGATAAAAATATATTATGGACAAGTAGCAATGAAAGTATCGCAAAAGTAGACATTAATGGTAATATTAAAGGACTTAAAAAAGGAACAGCAAAAATTACAGCAAAAGTAATGGATAAAGAGATATCTATAGATGTAGTTGTCACAGACTTAATAACGCTAAGACCAAAAAGTTTTGACACTAAAAAGAAGTATTTAGGATGCAATTTATACTCAAAAGAAGATAATGATTTACTTGATGAAATATTAAAAGATAGAATAAATACCGTAGGATACAAAACAAGAGCTGGTGTTGTAGAAGCAGCAAGATTCTTAGCATTAGAATTTCCATATAAAATTAAATATTTTAGTGAAAATGGACGTATTGGTGAAAGAAAATATAAAGTAGATGGCGAAGGAAGATATTATCATATAGGACTATATCTTCATAAAAGCAGATATGAAAACATAAAATACGTATCACAAGGTCCAAAAACTTGGGGATGCAGTATGTATAGCAGAGTTGCACATAAAAGTAGTGCTAATGGATTTGATTGTAGTGGTTTTATATCATGGGTATTATTAAATGGTGGTTTCGATGTAGGAGACGTCGGAGCTGGTGTAAGTCCAGGAATAACAGATTTAACTGACTATGGAGAAAAAACTATATTTAATGCTAAAGTAGTTGCATCAGGCAAAGTAAAAGTTGGAGACTTATTAAGTTCAGAAGGTCCAGGTGGTGGACATATAGCAATAATAGTTGGAGAAGATGATAAATACTATTATGTCGAAGAAAGTCTATGGACTTCCCCTAATGTAGGAGTAGTAATTATTCCCTACTCTAAAAAAACTTTATTTAATAGATATTATTATGTAATGCTTATGGATTCATATTATAAAGAAGATGGAAAATTAACAAAATTATGGTACTGAGGTGAATATGAAAAAAAGAAGAAAAAGAAAACTCAAAAAAAAATTTAGGTTTAAACCACCTTTCTATATATTAATTTCATTATTAATAGCTTTCTTTATAATAACAAGATTAGAAATATTTAATATATTTAATGTAAAATATATAGAAAGAATAGAATTTGATAATAACGAATTTAAGATATATTTAAAAGAAAATACTGATTATTCATGTATTGTTACATCAAATGATAAAAAACCTGATATAAACGATAAAAATTGGGTTAAATCAGAAAATAATATATGTACAATTAAATATACAAATAATTATAACAATTTATATATTAAAAATGATAAAAAAATACTATATAATAATAATTACTTACTATATTTCGATGCAATTAGTGATAAACTTTACGCAACATATGAAGAATCACAAGAACTACCAATCATATATGTTGGTAATAAAAAAGAAATATCTGTAGAAGTTAACAGTGAATATATAGAATTAAATGATCTTAAAGTTAAACCTATCAAAAGTGGTAAATCAACTATAGAAATAAAAGGCTTAGAAATAAATACAACTATTGAATCAATAACATCAGAGTATTATGTTCCAACTACTTCACTAACAGGGAAAGAAAATATTACATGTAATAAAGTATCTGAAACTGAAAATGACTTACTTGATGAAATATTAAAAGGAAAAGTAAATGAAGTTGGTAATAAAACAAGAGCTGGTGTTGTAGAAGCAGCAAGATTCTTAACTTTACACTTCCCATACAAAATAGAATATTTTTATGAAAATGGAAGACTTGGAACTAATAAAATAGACGGCGAAGGAAGATATTATCATGAAGGTCTTTATTTAAATAGTAGTAGATACTCAACTATTTCTAAAAGTGGAAGTGGACCTAAAGCATGGGGATGTAGTTTATATAGTAGTCCAGTTAAAGAAAAAACAAATAATGGTTTAGATTGTAGCGGTTTTGTAAGTTGGGCACTATTAAATGGTGGATTTGACCCAGGAGATCTAGGCGCAGGTTTTACAAGTACTAGAAATTTAACAGACTTAGGAGAGCTTAAGAAAATCACTAAATCTTTAATAGAATCTAATAAAATTAAAGCAGGAGATTTAGTACATAACTACGAAGCTACTGGTCATATAGGTATAATTATAGGAATCGATGATGAAAACTATTACGTAGCTCAAGCAATATGGTATGACGATAATGGAGTTACTGTTACTAAAGTATCTAAATCGGATATGCTTGATAAATTCCCACATGTTGTATTAATGGATAAATATTACAATAATGACGGCAAATATACAGAAATGTGGTAATCAAAAATATATTTCAATTGACTTAATTATTCAATTTTGATATATTATTTACAGAAAAGGAACCATCGGCTGGCTTCACCAGCCACGATAGATAAACTTGTTTTATCTAGGGTGGCTCCTTTTCTTATTATTAAGCAAACAAAAAGAGGATTTAATCCTCCTTTATTTTATATTATTCTTCTCTAAGAACAGCTCCACACATCTTATTAAGTGTTCTAATTATAGCATCCAATTTACTATTAATTTCTTCACTAGTTAAAGTAGTATCTCCTGAATCAAAAGTAACTCTAAGCATAATAGACTTCTTTCCTTCAGGTATTTGATTACCTCTATATTCTTCAATAAACTTAATACTACTAGCTTTACTTCTAATATATTTAGTCATTTCAGCCCATGTAATATTTTCATCTACTATTAAAGATAAATCTTTTTCTACTGATGGAAGAACTGGTATATGTTTAAACTTATTAGTTCTAGATTCAAGAGGTACAAATTTATCACTATCTATCTCAAATATAGCCACGTTTGTTCTCTTAATCTTAGCATCATTCATAGCTTTAAAGCTTAAAAGTCCCATATAACCAATAACTTCATTATCTAACTTAATAGCTAAATATGCATTTATATCAGCCCAACTTGGTTTATTACATTCAGTACTAAATTTTAATTCTTTCATATGGGTATATCTAGCAATATTTTCAATAACACCTTTTAACTGATAGAATATTTCTTTAGGATTACTACCTACTATAGCTCCAGTCAACATTTTTCTTTGTATTGGTAAAGTCTCATCTTCACTTGATTCATGATATTCACCCTTACTAAATACTTGAGCCATTTCAAACATCTTGAAACTATCAAAATATCTTAAATTTTTGCTTATTGCTTCTAACATACCAGGAACTAAAGAACTTCTTAAATATGCTTCTTCTGGTGAAGGTGGTGTAGCAAGTTTAATACAAATTTCTGTATCAATTGATGCAGCATTAATGTATTTCTCATTTATCCAAGGATAAGTAAATATTTCATAGAATCCACATCTACTAGATAGATATTCTTTAATTCTTGTTTCAAGTAATACTTTATTTTGTAAAACAGCATGATCAAAACTAATAGTTAATGGTTGTGCTTCAAAACTTTCAAAACTTAAAAGTCTAGCTATATCACCCATAACGTCATCTTTTAATGAAACGTCTCCTGTACTTCTATAAGTTGGTACTACTACACTATACACGCCATTTTTATAATTTACTTCATATCCTAAACGAGTAAGTACACGAGTAATAGTATCTTTATCTATTTTTTTGCCAAGTCTTGTATCTAAGAATTCTTCGCTTACATCTATCTTTTCATTTTTTGTTTTAACTGGATATACATCATTATAAGCTACTACTTTAGATTCTGGGAATATTTCTTTAAATAATGAAAGAGCTAAGTTAAGTCCTTCATCAACTCTTTGCGTATCAATATTCTTTTCATAACGAATAGATGCATCAGTTTTTTCATCGAATCTTTTACCAGTCTTACGAATAGTTTTAGCAGTGAAATTAGCTACTTCTAATACTACACTAGTAGTTTCAGGAAGAATCGAATCTTTCTTGCCTCCACGTATACCAGCAAGAGCCATCGCATCATTAACATCACTAATTACTAAGTCATCAGTAGTAAGTTCTATCGAATTATTATCAAGTAATAATAACTCTTCTCCTTCACGAGCATTTCTAACTATAATCTTATTACCATCAACATGTGTTTTATCAAAAGCATGTAATGGTTGACCAACAGCCATCATAACATAATTAGTAATATCAACGATAGCATTTATTGGTCTCATACCACCTTTAATAATAGCAGATTGCATCCATAATGGACTTCTCTTTTCATATACATTATCTATTTCTACAGCAACATATCTTTGACATTTAGTTGTATCTTCGATTTCTACATCATACTTTGGTAATTTACTATCAAGTTCTACTTTCTCAATTGGTTTTAAATCTACATCATAGATTGCACTTAACTCACGAGCGATACCATAATGTCCCCATAAATCAGGTCTATTAGTAAGTGATTTATTATCTATTTCAAGTACAACATCTTTCATATCGATAATTTCAGTTATACTTTGTCCTGGATAACAATCTATTCCATCTAAATCAACAATTTCCTCAGGATTTTTAGGTGGAAAAATATTTTCTAAATAAACTTCTTCTGCTCCACAAATCATACCATATGAATCAACTCCACGTACTTTAGAGTCTTTAATTTTTTGAAGTTCACTTTCACCATGCCAATAAACTTCAGCACCTGGTTTACATACAACAACCATTTCATTTGGATATAAATTAGATCCACCACATACGATTTGTTTAATTTCACCATTACCAATATCTACTTTGCAAACTCTTAATTTATCGGCATTAGGATGCTCATTTACTTCAATAATTTTACCAACTATAATATCATGAAATTTTTCTTCAGTGTTTTCATATCCTTCAACTTCAACTGTTCTTAAAGTTAAGTCTTCAGTCATTTGTTTTGTAGTTATATTTTCAGGTAAATCAACATATTTTTTTACCCAATTTAATGATACTTTCATACTTTTTACCTCCTACTTAAATTGACTTAAGAATCTTAAGTCTGCACTATGGAATAGTCTAACATCATCTACACCATATCTCATCATAACAAGTCTATCAAGGCCTATATTTATATAGAAACCAGTCCATTCTTCAGGATCTAGTCCAGCACTTTTTAGTACATTTGGATGTATTACACCACCCGGCATAACTTCAATCCATCCATTATGATTACATACCTTACATCCTTTACCACCGCAAACCAGACATTCCATATCTATTTCATATCCAGGTTCAGTAAATGGGAAGAATCCTTCTCTCATACGTACATTTATTTTTCTACCAAATACTTTTTCAAGTATAGTTTGAATCATAACAATTCCTTCTGAGAATGATATGTTTTTATCTACTATTAATGCTTCATATTGAAAGAATGCACGTTCATGTCTAGCATCAGTATTTTCATTTCTATAAACTCTACCAGGATATACAAATCTAGCTGGAGCTCCATGTTTAAGTAAATATCTTACACTACCACCAGTTAAATGCGGTCTTAAACAAAGTCTTTCACACCCATTTTTATCTTCAGTGCCTTCTACCCAGAATGTATCCATAGATTGACGAGCAGGATGATCTTCAGGGAAATTTAAATTATCAAATGCATATTTTTCACTACTAATATCATCCTCACTATAAACTTCAAATCCAAGTGATAAGAAAGCTTGATTTAAGTCATAACACATTTGAGTTATAGGATGTAATGCTCCGCCATTAACTGGAGTACCAGGTAAAGTCAAATCCATAGGACTATCAAGTACACTTTGAAGTGAAACTAATTCATCTTGCTTCTTTTGATTAGCTTCAGCTACTACTTTTTTAATTTCAGTAGTAATCATACCTATTTCACGTCTCTCATCAGGCTCTAAACTACCCATAGATTTCATTATTTCAGTAAGTTCACTCTTTTTACCAGTTAGTTCTTTCATAACTTCTTGAAGTTCAAGAGTAGTCTTACATTCATTAATCTTCTTTAAGCTATTTTCTTTAATTTGTTCTAATTTTTCTTTCATACTTCTTCCTTTCTTATAAATAAAAATAGTGTCCATCCATAAAGGACGAATCACTATTAAATCCGCGGTACCACCTTTGTTCTATTATATAGCACTCTATAGAATAACGCTCATCACGATTTGACTCAGTTATTGAAATTCATGATTATAGTTCTAATAATAGCTCTCAGTCAATGGCTATTAATTCCTGTATAGAGTTTCTATATCACTACTGTGGTAACCTCTTCGTCAACAAAACTACTAAAATTATACATCTTATTTTTATAGTTGTCAAACTATTCTGTTCTAAGTGCTTCAACTGGATCTCTACGACTTGCCATTCTAGCAGGTATTATACCAGCTATTAATGTAAGAACAACACTAAGTATAATAAGAAGTACTGCACCAACAAATGGAAGAGTTGCAAGATTACTAACACTTATAAAATGTTCAATAACTATATTTATAGGTATGCATAATAATAATGTTATTCCAATACCAAATATACCAGATATAAGACCTTCTATAAATGTTTCAGCATTAAATACATGAGATATATCACTCTTACTAGCACCAACAGCTCTTAAAATACCAATTTCTTTAGTTCTTTCAAGTACACTTATATATGTAATAATAGCTATCATAATACTTGATACAACAAGTGATATAGAAACAAATGCTATTAATACATAACTAACAGTATTTACAACCTTCTTAACAGAAGACATAAGTATTCCAGTAGTATCAGTATATTTAATCTCTTTATCTTCTTTATTACTATTTTTCATCTTTTCATTATAGTTATCTAAATATTTAATAAAGTTTTCTTTAGAATCAAATGAATTAAAATAAAATGATATCATAGTAGGCTCTTCTAAATCTTGATAACCTAAATTAATAAGATTATTTGAATAGCTTGATTCTTCTTTAGTCATCATAGAAGACATAAGTCTTTTAAGTTCATCTTCATCTAGGTTAAACTTAAAAGCACCTGCTATTTTACTAGAATCTACATTAAATGCATTAGAGAACTTACTAATTAAACTACTCGTTAAATTTCCTACTTCGGTAAGTATATTCTTTTGCATAGCAGTTTCAGTCATCTTACTAGCAAATCCCTCACTAGCAGCAATTATTGCTTCACTTGCCATATAATTTTCAGTAACACTAGCACTTATATTATCATCAAGATAAGCTCCAATATTTGTAGCATCCCCCACCATTAGTCCATTTTTTGATGCTACACCAACATACATTTGCAAGTATCCGACTAATAATTTTTGATATGTACTTTTAAATACATCACTTGGTATTACATAAGATTTTTCTAAAGACTTAAATATCTTTGATGCAACATCACTATTTATATATGAATTAACTATATCATCTATATCTTTCATATATATAACAGGTTTATCATTATCTTTTTCTAAAGGATTATTCTTGTAATCACTAAGCATTCCACTTATCAAATTAGTAAGTCCATTCATAAAATTACCTTTAGCAGTACCAGTATCAACTGTAATATTACTAGATATTTTATTCATATAGTTAGTAGTTATATTCTTTATATCATTTTGATCTATATTTACACCAAAAGCACTCTTTAACATATTTTCATCAACACTAATCATATCTTCAAAATTCAAGTTAGATTTCTTATTTTGATCATCAAATTTCTTATTAGAAAATACATCTATATCTTCTCTATATAATTGCGTTTTAACTATCTTACTATTTTTAGCATAATCAACAATATGATATATTAATTCTTTTTTATAAACAACTCCAGGATTTAATGATTTAGATGTAGCGTTCTTTTTAGGAGCAACCACACCTACTATCTTTAAGTCCTCGCTCTTATCATATAACTCTTTCATATATTTTTCATCATCACTCATATCTTCATATGTTTGATATTTAGAATTATATTTATATATATCACTTTGATTTATAAGTTTTAGCTTAATATTCATTAAGTCTTTATATGTAAAATTGTATGGTTCATGACTAATCTTAACATCTTCACCAGACATAACTTTAGTAATCATATCAGTTAGTTCATTCATATCTCTAAGTCCAAGAGAATATACAAGTAAATCTGATATCGAATATGGATCAGAAAGTACTATAACCATTTCATTATATTCTTCAGGCCATTTACCTTCTAAAATGTCATATTGGCTGTTTAATTTATCTGTATCATCTATCATTTGAGTAAATACACTTGAAAATGCTGAAACTGACATTGACATACTAGAACTATACATAGTACTCATAAGTGAACTAGGATTAAGTTTAGTAAGTTTATCATTCACATCTATTGTATATATATTAGGACTAATACTATAACCATATTTAATACTAGAGATATCATTCATTATAGAACTATCTTCTTTTTCATAATAATTTTTAAAACTCTTAAGATCATTTACAGACATACTACCAAACATATTAGTCATATATTGTTTTTCTTCTATAACACCTTTTTTACCTTCTTCATTAGAATCCATCATCGATAGAAATAAAGATGTCATATCAGCAGAACTACTTGTAATAGTAAGAGGATATGAAGATAATGTATCTTCCTGTATACTATCTATGTAATTCTGAAATCCATTTGAAAGTGCAAGTATCAAAGCAATACCAATAATACCTATACTCCCAGCAAAAGATACTAAAATAGTTCTACCTTTCTTAGTCATTAAATTATTAAAAGATAATCCAAGCGCAGTCAACAAAGACATAGAAGTCTTGTGATTTCCTTCATCAGTCTTTATAACTTTAGTTTTCTCACCTTCATATGGGTTGGAGTCAGCAGTAATCTTTCCATCCTTAAGTTTTATTATTCTAGTACTATACTCTTTTGCTAAATCTGGATTATGTGTAACCATAATAACTAATTTTTCTTTAGAAACATTCTTTAATATTTCCATTATTTGTACTGAAGTTTCTGAATCCAATGCGCCAGTTGGTTCATCAGCAAGTATTATATCAGGATCATTTACTAAAGCACGAGCTATCGCAACTCTTTGCATTTGACCGCCACTTAATTGACTAGGCTTTTTATTAATATGTTCTTTTAAACCAACTTTAATTAATGCTTCTTTAGCTCTTTCTTTTCTTTCACGAGAAGAGACACCTGACAATGTAAGAGCTAATTCTACATTAGAAAGTATAGATTGATGACTAATTAAATTATAACTTTGAAATACAAAACCAACTCTATAATTTCTATAAGCATCCCAATCTCTATCCTTATATAATTTAGTACTTATACCATTTATTATTAAGTCACCACTAGTATATTGATCTAAACCACCAATAATATTTAAAAGTGTTGTTTTACCACTACCTGAAGGACCAAGTATAGACGCAAATTCACATTCTCTAAATGATAAACTAACTCCATCAAGAGCTTTTTGTTTAAAATAATTCATTTCATAACTCTTTTTAATGTTTTTTAGTTCCAACATACTGATTCCTCCATAATAATATACACACTAAATTATATCAAATTGTATAATCAATGTAAATCAAATGCAAAGAATTTACATAAATAATCACTCAAATAAAAAGTAGAGATTACCCTACTTAATATTCTTTCTAGATTTTAAAGTTACATTTCCTATGCCACCATCTATTAGTATGGATTTAGAAGATTCTTTATTATTTCTATAATTAGAATTTATTTTCTCATCATTGATAGTTATATTTCCAATACCTTTATCTACTTCAACAGTATAATCATCTAAACTACCATTAATTTCTAGATATATATCGCCAACACCAGTATCAAAATCGCTTTTACCAAATAAATCTCCTTCAAATCTAAAGTTTCCAACCCCACCATCAAATTCTAAATTATTTATTTGAGAATCTAATAGTTCTATGTTACCAACGCCACTTTCAATTTTAATTTCATCAGTAACACTTAGATTATTAAAAGTAATATCACCAACTCCACCAGATATTTCTAGATATAAAGCACTTAAGTCATTAGCATATATATTGCCAGTACCAGAATCAATATCAATACTATCAAATATTTTATCTTTTGGTATAGTTATTGTCACGCTATTATTAAAATTTATAAACTTCTTTTCTTTTATAATAATTTTATCTTTTTCTATTATATAACTAATATTTTTATTATTAGTCTCTATAGAAAATATTTCACCAGGATATATTTTCAGTTTACTAGTTTTTAATTTAATTTCCATTGAATTTATTTCTTGCCCTGAAGTTTCAGTATAAATATATGTACTTTTTTCATCATATAATCTTGGCCTGAAAGAATCAATTACATCGTTAACAAAAACTATTATACCGCCAACAACACTTATTATTAAGGCTATTGCTAATGCAATTGCACAATATTTTATTAATTTTTGGCCTTTTGTCATTTAATTTCTACTCCACCAAATATAGCACTTCCATTAACATATAATGTTACTTTATCATTTTTTTCTTTAGTTTTAGTTCTGTCTGTTACTCCACCAAATACTGATGTAGATTTGATTTCAACTTTTAAATCTTCTGGTATAAGTATAGTAACTCCACCAAAAACAGCAGCAGCTTCTATTACACTTCCATCTTTAATTTTAGCATTTCTAAGATCTAATGTAATACCACCAAATATACCATTTACTTCAGCACCTTTAAAATCTTGATCATCAAATTTTACTGTTTGTCCACCAAAACAAGCACAAAATTCACGATTTTTACCATTCTTAGATGCATCTTTTTTATCTTTATTTCCACCAAACATAATAGAAATTCCAATAAATACAAGTATAAGTGGTAACATTAATTTCCATATAATTTCAAAGCTAATCATATCTTGACATCCAAGTAACAAAATAACACCAACCACTAGCCATATAACACTACCAAGTTTCTCATCATCACTGATAATTCCATTAATCGCAGGAATTATAATAAATAAAGTCCACCATCCATCAAAGAATACATCAATATTAGTAATTCCAAATGAATTAAGACCAATAATTAAACCTACTATTATAAATAAAATTCCTATTATAACAGTATTAACCTTTTTCATATCTTTCACCTCTATATTCATTATACTATATTTTTTATATATTTTAAATTTTTTTATCCTAAAATTCCTAAATGCTCAAGTAATATTTGAATTCCTAAAAGCACCAATATAATTCCACCAGTAAGTTCGGCTACGCTTTTATATTTACTTCCAAATTTGTTGCCTATATAAACACCAACAACTGAAAGTATAAATGTAATAATACCTATCATTGGAAAAGTAATAACTGCATTCTTACTACCATAAGCACACACATATGCAATACCTACTACTAAAGCATCTATACTTGTCGCAACAGATAGCATTAATATAGTTTTAATTCCTAAATCACTATCAATGTTTTCTTCCTTAGAACATGATTCAATTACCATCTTACCACCAATAAACACTAACAACACAAACGCTATCCAATGATCTATACTAGTTATAATATGTTCAAGTGTATCACCCAAAAAGAACCCGATAGTTGGCATTAATGCCTGAAAAACACCAAACCATATACCAATCTTAACAGCATCCTTAACTTTAATCTTCTTTAAAGAAAGTCCTTTACATACACTTACCGCAAATGCATCAGCCGCAAGTGATACACTTATAAGTAATATTTCTAAAAAATTCATAAATACCCCCTAAATTGGATTAACATGTATAATAACTAAGTATATTTCATCTATCTCTTTAATAATTTCTTTTTCAAGTTTATTTGCTATATCATGACTATTAAAAGTACTCATATTACCATCCACGTATATAGTAAAACTTATTTGATACTTATATCCTACTGGAGTTGAATTAAAATGAATAACTTTCTTTATTTCTTTATGTCTATCTATTATTTCATATACTTCATTTCTTGTTTCCACTGATATAGATTTATCCATTAAAACATTATAACTTTCTATATAAAGCTTTATAGATGTATATATAATCCATAAAGATATTATTATACCAACTACTCCATCTAAAAAATATACTCCATATATAGATAATATACATGACACTAAGTTTACACTAGTAATAATCATATCATTAAAATGATCTCTTGAGTTAGCCTTAACAAGTAAATTATTATATTTTTTATAAATTTTATTAGTATACATATATAAACAAAATTTAATAATTATTGTAATCACACACACAACTATTAACCATATGGAAAAGTCATATGTTTTACCATTTATCAAAGACATAAATGAATCTTTTAATATAAATAAAGCCATTAATATCATAGATATACTAATAAGCATTGAATATATATATTCAGCTTTACCATGTCCTAAATTATGATCATCATCCCTAGGCTTACTAGATATCTTGTTACCTATATATGTCATAAGTGAAGAAAATATATCTCCTGCACTATTAAAAGCATCTGCAATCATTGCTTGACTGCCAGTTAAAAGTGCAACAATTCCTTTAATTATCATTAGAAGTATATTACCAAGTATTCCAAATATACTAGCTAACTTTGTACTTTTAAATCTATTCATAAATCCTCTTTAATCAAAATATTTTATAGTAAATACAGTTCCAATTTTAGGAGTACTTTTAACACTTATACTTCCATTATCCTTTTCTATTATTGATTTAGATAAAGCAAGTCCTATTCCTACACTATCTTTACTAGTATTCTTTCCTTTATAAAATCTATCAAATATATATGGTAAATCTTCTTCACTTATACCAACACCATTATCTCTAATAAGTATTCTAGAATAAACTTTATTCTTAGTATAATTTACTTCTACGAATCCATTTCCATCTATATGTTCAATAGAATTCTTTATTATATTTGAAAGTGCCTCAACTTCCCACATAAAATCACATTTTATAGTAGAACCTTTATCCCCAGATACTTTAATACTAACACCTTTTAATTCACTTAAAGCACTAACTTTATTAATAGCTTCATCAACTATATCTTTAATTAATACTTCTTCTTTATTAAATTTTATTACATTCGCATCAAACTTAGAAAGTTTAAGAAGATTTTGTACTAAAAAATTAATATTTATTATTTCTCTTTTAATATTTATTAAGAACTTACGTCTAGTTTTAGAGTCCATCTCCTCATTATCAAGTATATTATCTATCATAATAGTTATACTCGTAAGAGGAGTTTTTAATTGATGACTAATATCACTTAAAGAATCTTTAAGATTTAATTTATCTTTTAAAGAATTATCTGCTTCACTTCTAAGCATTAAAGATGTTTTATATACTTCTTGTTTTAAAACTGATAACTCATCCTCTGTATAATCTTCTATGTCTATATCAAAGTTTCTTCTATTTATTTTAGATATTAATTCTATTATTTTATTTATTTTTTTATTTCTTTTAGATTTATTAATAACAAAATACACATATAAAGTAATAATAATTATAAAAAGAATACTAAGATCAATAAACAAATACATTTTAAATAGTTTATCATTTTCTATAACAGAACTGCTTTTATCATTAATACCATATTTATTAAGTAAATCATCTTCACTTTCACTATTTAATATACCAACTAAATCACTTTCATTAACTTCAGGATATTTATTTATAACTTCGTTAATTAAAGAATTAATTTTATTATTATAATTTATAGTATAAGTTTTATATTGGTAATTTAAAAGTAAACCAAAAAGAACTAATGAAAACACACTAGTTATAATTATAAAAATTAATGTTTTCTTGTTTACTTTATTTTTCATCTATCCTGTATCCTATTCCTTTTAATGTAATTATTATATCTGTGTTAAGTTTTTCACGAATTCTTTTCATATAAACAGTAACAGTGTTATCATTAACATCATTCCCAGTCCATTCCCATATACTTTCAATTATTTTATCACGAGTAACTACTTTATTAATATTACTAAATAAAAGTCCTAATATCTTAACTTCTAATGTTGTTAGATTAATTACTTCATTATTTTTATATACACACATTCTATTAAGGTCAAAAGTAATATCGCCAGAACTTATAGTCTTCTTATTAAGTATTTTATTTATACGAGCTATTAATTCTCCAGTTCTAAATGGTTTAGTTAAATAATCACTTGCACCCATATCTAAAGCATTAACTATATCTTCTTCACTATCACGAGCAGTTAAAAATATAACAGGTATTTCCATCTCTTTAATATAATCTTTATATAAATCAAAACCATTACCGTCAGGTAAAGTAACATCAAGTATTATTAAATCTACTTTATTATTTTCTAAATACTGAAGAGTGCTTTTAATATCAGAAACACTTACTAAATCTATCTTTTTAATCTTAAAAGAATATTCTAAACTCTCTCTTATATTTAAATTATCTTCTACAAGTAATATCTTCATAATTTACCTCTTATTCATTATAGCACAAAAAAGGACCTAAGTCCTTAAATGTTTTCATTACGTATACTTTCTATAATATTTTGTTTATTTACTTTTCTAACAGAATAATTCATTATAAAGAATACAAGTACAAATACAGCAAGTATACTAATTATTATACCTTGATATGGAAGTTCAAAAGCAAATGTTGTACCACCTTGATTAAATGCCATATATATTAAGTATGAAAGAGCCACTCCAATAGGAATACCTATTAATAATGATTTAGTACTATAAAATACACTCTCTAAATTAATAAGTTTATTAAATTCCTTATGAGTCATACCAATGCTCTTTAATATAGCAAATTCACCGCTTCTAAGACTAATATTAGTGTTTATAGTATTAAATATATTCGTAACACCAATTAATGCTATAACAGTAATAAATCCATATAAGAATATAGCTACTAAAGTATATAAACCTTTAACACTTTTCATTTGTTTATCTAAGTTACTAAT
>CAKOJC010000010.1 GCA_934088535.1 uncultured Bacilli bacterium
TCTAAAAAGATCTATATCACATGTTGTATCTAAATAAGTTAAACCATTATATGTAAACATAGTTTCTCCTTCAAATAAATAACTATCATCCAAACATACTTCTTCATTTATTTTTATATTAAATATTTTATTGATATCACTAAATATAAATCTAAATGTATAGTCATCATCTTTTATAACACCATTTACTTCTATAGCAAGTGTTTTACTTTTCTTACCATTGATTTCTATTTCTAATGGATAAACTTCTATATTTTCTTTATCTGAATCTACATATTTACTTATCTTAAACATATTTACTCCTTTATATCTTCTAAACTATAATCTATTACTTTAGAAAGTTCATCTAAAGTTGTTTCTATTTGGTATCCAATCTTACCAGCACTAAAATATATCTTATCATTATTTTTAGCACTTATATCTATTACTGTCTTAAATTGCTTTTTCATTCCAACTGGCGAACAACCTCCATGAATATAACCAGTAAGAGGTAATAAATCTTTAGACTTAATCATTTCAATTGATTTTTCATAGACACTTTTAGCAGCCTTCTTCAAATCTAAATTTGATGAAACTGGTACCAAGAATACATAATGATTATTACTTTTACCAACTGTTACTAAAGTTTTAAATACTACATTAGGATCTTGATTTAGTACACTAGAAACTTCTAAACCACTTACCATATCAGTATCACTATAATCATGTACATTATAAATAATATTTTTTTGATCTAATATTCTCATAACATTAGTTTTCTCTTGTTTTTTCATTAAATCACCAAAATTATTATATCATATATTGTAATTATTTAAAAAAATATGTTATATTTAATGTATAAGAAAATATAGGAGGGAGTTTTGAAATGAAGTCAAATCGTTTTGGTAAAATATCTTTTTGGAAATTTGGATTTTGTATATTAATAGTTCTATTTCATATAGCATCTATATATCCTGACTTTAGATATAATTTTAAATATGGGAGTATTGGAGTAGAATTTTTCTTTTTAGTGTCTGGATACTTTTTAGCAAAAAAATGTATTTTTTATGAACCTAAAGAAAGTCTTGGTGAAGAAACATTTAATTTTATGAAAAGTAAAATTAAAAAGTTTATCCCATATATAATACTTTTAATGATAGTTGGTGTTCCATACTTAACGTTTATAAAACATTACACTTTAACAGAACATGTAATGACATTTTATAAAATATTATTAATACCAACTAATATAGATACAGACCCATCTGTATATGGAATACTTTGGTACTTAACAACAATGATAGTAGTAGAAACAGTAATGTTTCCATTAATAGTAAAACATAAAAAGAATTTTATATATATAATAAGTCCAATAATAGTAATATTATTAATGAATTATATATTAGTTGAAACTAAAATTATAGTATCTCCGTGGACTAAGACACCATTCGCATTAAAAGGAATATTAAGAGGATTCTTAGTAATGAATCTAGGTATGTATTTATATATACTAAGTGAAAAATTCAATAAAATTAAACTTACCAAATTATCAAAAGCAATACTACCAATTATAGAAATATTCTTATATTTAAGTATATTCTATATATCTAATATTAAGAGTGCTCATTCAAAATTTGATATATTTATGCTTATATTAATCAGTATAGGACTTCTTATTTCAGCAAATCCAAATGTATATTTAACAAAAATCTCTAATAATAAAGTTTTCTATTTTTTAGAAAAACTAAGCTTACCAATGTATATTTACCAATGGGTAATAATTTACGGATTAGAAGTACTTTTAAGAAAGCTAGGTGTCATTACTAACTACTGGATATTCTCCCTTCTTACAATATTAATTCTAATATTTGTAAGTATAATCGTAATGTATATAGTTAAATTTTATGAAAAACATAAACATAAAATAACAAGATTATTTATAGAAGCATAAACAAAAACAGAGTTTCAATAACTCTGTTTTATAATACATATAAATATACTGCAAAATAATGAAATATAGTACCTGCTATACAAAAGAAATGAAATACAGAATGCATATACTTTTTCTTAGAACCAAGGCCATATAATAAAGCACCTAATGAATACATGACTCCACCAAGTATTATTAAAATAAGCCCAGTCACACCTACACCATTAATTAAAGGTTTTATAAAGAATAATGCACTCCACCCATTAACTAAATGACATACTACTTCAATCTTTTCATTTTTATCTACATCAATTGCCGAAAATATTATACCAAGTAAAGTAACAAATCCTACAATACCAAAATATATCCAACCGTAAACACCTTTCATACCAACAAGAGCTATAGGTATGATAGTACCAAATACAAGTAAGAATACATTACAATGATCAATTACTCTCATAACTTTTTTGCCAGTTATTCTAGGACTTAAAGCATGATATATACAGGAAATTGTATATAAAAGTATCATAGTGGTACCAAATAGTGTAACTGTTGTTACAGCCATTGCTCCAACTTTACTGGCTTTAATTATAAGCATAACAAGCCCCCAAATACTAAAACCAGCTGCTATACCATGAGAAATAGAATTAATTAATTCTTCGCATAATGTATAGCTAGGTATACTAATTCTCTCTTTCTTTTTTTCCATATTGCCTCCTATAAATATCTAACTATTTCACTGATATCTTTCCTATCATCATGAAGTTTACTAGGACCAAACCCTTCTTTAGAGTAACCCATCATTATTAAACATACAGGAACTATATTGTCAGGTAAATTAAATTCCTTAGATACTTCCTTACTATTAAACATACGAACCCATACAGAATTAATACCTAAATCAGTTGCTTCAAGTATCATATGTGTAGCTATTATACTAGCATCCATTTCATATGAATCATATCCTTCTTCTAACTCATTTTTCCATGATATATTTGTATCTGCACAAACCATCAAACAAACCGAAGCATTATAAGTCATCTTACATACATTTTTAAGTTTAGACATTCCTCCATCACTTTTAATAACATAAATAATTTCAGGTTGTAAATTTTTAGCAGTAGGACTTATTCTACCGCATTCAAGTATCTTATCTATATCTTCATCACTAACTTTTTTATCACTAAAACTTCTAGTAGAATATCTACGTTTAGCAAGTTCATAAAAATTCATATTTTCCTCCTATTTAAAAAACATTTCAAATTGATTAATTAAATCATCATTATAAGTTTTTACATTAAGTCCATCACTAGTTTTAAGTGTATAAGGCATACGATCAATCTTTGAATAATCAATCTCTTTATCTTTTTCTTCTATTATTTTATCAAATATATTTTTAATTTTATTCTTTTGATAATCATTAATCGCATAAGTTCTTAATATTTTCTCACTTACTTTGACTTCAAAGCCCTTATATTCATCTTGCTTTTTAACAACAACATTATTTCTTAAATTAACTTCATAATATATATCAGTATGACTGCCTCCATCATCACGCATAGTTTTATCTGCCATATCAGTAATAAATGTATACTTAATATAATTAACATCACTCTTCTCAAACATATCTTCAAATTCATTAATTAAGTCATAATTATTAGTTTTTATATCAAGTCCATCTTTTGTTTTTAAAAAATAATAAGCGATGTAATCAGTATTAGAAGAATCATTTTCTTTATCTTTTTCTTCTATTATTTTATCAAATATATTTTTAATTTTATTCTTTTGATAATCATTAATCGCATAAGTTCTTAATATTTTCTCACTTACTTTGACTTCAAAACCTTTATATGTATCTTGCTTTTTAATAACTTTATTATTCTTTAAATCAACTTCATAATATATATCAACATGACTACCACCATCATTTGCCATAGTCTTATATGACATATTAGTAAAAAACATATTCACCATCAAGAACTAAATTATTTTTATTATCATTATTGCTATTATTTTTATTATCATTATTAAAAAGAAAGAATACAACCAAACATATAACAACCAAAACTCCTAATACTATTAAAATTATCTTTTCTCTTTTATTCATATTTCTTTATTTCCTCTCATAATCATCTAAGAAACTATGGTATTCTCCATTCTTTTTAGTTCCAAGAACACAATTCAAATTAATATTATCAAGTGCTTTAAATATATTGTAATCAATTGACTTATTTAACTTTCTAAGTCCTTTTATTAACTCTTTCATCTCCTTCCTTTTTGATTCATTTTTATCACTTAACTCTACTCTTTCAGTAAATTTACAAGCACAATTTAAGAATGTCAACTTATTATAATTTTTCCATGATATTATAGCATCTTCCTTAACTAAATAAAGTGGTCTAATCAATTCTAATCCTTCATAATTATCAGAATGTAATTTAGGCATCATAGTTTTGACTTCAGAACCATAAAACATAGATAAAAGTGTAGTTTCTATAACATCATCAAAATGATGACCAAGTGCTATTTTATTACATCCAAGTTCCTTTGATTTACTATATAAAAATCCTCTTCTCATACGAGCACATAAATAACATGGCTTCTCACAACTAATTGTATTTACTACATCAAATATATCACTATCAAACATAGTAATTGGTATATTTAAACGTTTAGCATTTGAATATATTAAATCTCTATTCTTTTCTGCATATCCCGGATTCATAACTACATAATAAGCTTCAAATTTAACTTTGCCATGACGTTCTAATTCTTGAATACATTTAGCAAGTAAAAAAGAATCTTTTCCTCCACTAATACATACCATTACTTTATCATTTTCATTTATTAATTTATAATCTTGAACAGCCTTTACAAATTTACTCCATATATCTTTTCTATATCTTGTAATTAAAGATCTTTCAATCT
Organism: uncultured Bacilli bacterium; assembly: GCA_934088535.1. Next base: position 4,838 of record CAKOJC010000010.1, read on the forward strand.
CTTTATATTCTTCCATAAATAACTCCTAACATAAACATTTTATCATTATAAAAGTAAGTATGTAAATACTCACTTTTATTTTTAATTAGTATAAAATGATAAATCATATTTTAACGAAGGCGAAATTCTTATAGGCTCATTAGATTTAGAATAATATTTGTTAGTTTTTGTCACACATTTTTTTTGATTACATACCATATCAACATATCTTTTTTCACCAGGATAATTATTATCATACACAGCAATATAATATAAATTTGGATTATCAATATCTTGTATTAAACTAATTGCATTTATTCCATGAAGTCCACCATTAAATGATGAAAAAATAACTGGTGCATCCTTATCTTTAAGTCTTGATTTAAGTACATTTATAAATCCTTTAGAACCTTTATAAGAAGTTTCTTCCGTCCCAACTAGATTTCTCAACGTAAGTAAAAAATTACCAGAAGAAGTATAATATGAAGTTACATCCTGCTTTATAAAACTATACCATATAGCATTAAACATCTGCATATCATCATTAGTTATAAGTTTGCTTGTCTGCATTTTATCTTCATTCATATAAATATTTTCAGCACTTTCATAATTAAGTCCATATTTTTCTAATTGACGTTCTTTAGATAAACTACTTTTTGATTCTTTGATATCATAAATTTTAGAATCTATTATAGCTTTCTTATATTTGCTATTATAACTTAAAGTTTTTCCATTAAGTTCAAGAAAATCAGATGGTTGTTCCTCACCAAATAAATCAAATCCAAAAGAATATTTCAATATATTTGAACCTAACTTATAATCATACAGATTACCATATTTTTTAAAATAAGTATTACTTAAATCATAACCACGAACCATAGTTTTTTTAACATTTTTAGAATCGGCTTTTAATGGTAAAACTTTTTTATAATAAAGTTCTGCAAAGGTAGCCATACCATAACAATGTCCTCCACTAGATAAATTACTAACATAATTTTCAAACGAAAAACCATCACGATTAACAATGAAACCACTATCTGCAATTAATATTCCATCATATTTTCCATCATCATCTATATCAACCAAATTATCATCAAGTTCTACATTAATATTATTAAAAAGCTCATTTAAACCAAGAGCATTTGCAGAAGAATAAAATTTACATCCAGTAGCATTAGAAATTTTTTCTAAATCAGCATTTTGTGAACCTTCTCCAAATCCTACAGAACAAATTTTGACACTATTATTAATAGCTTTTTTTATAATATCATCAGTTCTAAATCTTAAAACTGGATCTTCACCATCAGTAAGAATGATAATATATTTGTTATCACTATTCTTAGAAAAATCTCTAATACCAGAACTTAAAGCACCACCAATATTAGTTCCTTCAGATAAAGTAATAAATTTACCAGTCATATTATTTAATTTCTTTTTTATATCTTTAATATTACTACCTATAGGTAAAGCATTCTTATAATCGCCTCTAAATTCAGATAAACCTATTTGATAATTTTTAGCAGATAATTTGCTAGCTAAATCAGCAGTTAATGTAAATCTAATTCCATCTTCATCTGAGGCATCTAATGAAGAATATAAACTACTGTTAAACTTTTTACCAGTGTATTTAGTATATTGTTCTTCACTATACATACTCCATGAATTATCTAAAATAAATAATACTTGAATTGTTGTACTCTCTTTAACAAGAGAACTATCACCAACTACATAATTAGAAAAATGTTTTAATTTAGCTGTAACAGTCTTATTTTTTTTATCAACTTCACTATCAATTTTTTCATACTTAGAAGTATCAGTATTATAATAATATATAGATAAATTATCTTCATTTAAACCATACTTTTTAATTTCTTCATTAGTATACTTAATAATTAAAGTTGCTTCTTTCATGGTACCATCTGTATATAAAGAATATAATTTATCAATTAACCCTGCCTTGCCACTAATTTTAGTATTTTCATTAACTTCAGACACAGTACTAGCGATATTCCCATTACCCACTATAATTAATTTAATATTATCAGATTCGTAAGTATATGTTAATTCTCTTTTTCCATCTTTTATGCCATCATTTTTACTATCCGCTTTATTTGGATCAAGTTCTAATTTAATTTCATCATAATCACTTAAACCATCACCATCTGTATCTTTATTATTAGGATTTGTCTTACTAACAAATATTTCATAATGATCATCTAAACCATCCATATCAGAATCAGCAAGTTCAGGATTAGTATTATATTCTTTCTCTTGACTATTAGTAAGTTTATCACCATCAGCATCTTCACTTTCATCATAAGTTTCTTCACCATTTAAAGCTAAATCATTTTCTTTAAGATTAAATGATATAACAGTAAACTCTTTTGTTATTTTCTTTAACTTATATGAAACACTTATTTCGCATTTTCCTATAGATTCAGTTAAATTCCAAGTTATTTCATATTCATTATTTTTAACATCACCACAATTAGTAGAATACTTTAATTCATTTAATTTGTTTTTGTCTGAAAATATAATTCCTAATTTAAGATTAGATTGAGTAATATATTTATTATTAATTTGATTATATGATTCATCCCAATTCAACTTTTCGAAACCAAAGATTTTACCATACAATATAACGCCAATAATAATAGCAAAAACAATAGACAAAATAATAATCATTTGCTTTTTATATTTTTTAAAAAAATCTTTAAAATTATTTCTTTTTTTATTACTAGATTCAACTTTTTCTTTAACTAGCTTAATATTTTCACCACAATTAGGACAGAATTCCTCATTACCTTTTAATTTATTACCACAATTAGTACAAAACATAGCTTCACACCCTCTTCTAACAAAATATATTTTATATTTTGTTACACCTATTATATTTATTATATAATATTTGAATCATTTTTTCCAACCAAATTCTCAAATTTTTTATTATATATAAAATAAATAATTGTTTTAATAATTATGAAATAATATTTATCCAAATAGTTATTAACTTCTTGATTAAACCTAAACTCATCTTTTAATTTCATAAAGCACTCACAAAACCTATCTTTAAACTTTTCTATATCATTAAATTCATTGTATATTTTATCAATATGTATTAAATCTATATCTAAACTATATATATATCTATTAGAGTATTTTAATAATATTGACACCAAAAAAACATCACTAAATATATTTATAATTATATTTTCATATTTAACATACTTTTTCTTTAACATTAATTCTATATTTTTATAATTAAATTTCTTATAATAAATGTTTTCATAATTAATACACTCTAAATATTTATTAATAAACTCTATACCATTCAAATTAGGCCTTCCTAAAGCACATTCATAGTCAACACTTATAATTATCTATCAGAGTAATAACTACTATTATAAAGCTTAAAAAATGATTTAATACCTTCATTTAAAGTACTATTATAATAATAATTATTTGTCTTAATCATATTTTTAAGAAATACTACTCTATAAAACATTTTAGTTTTATTGATATACTTAATTAAATTAGAATATGACTTATTATACAAAGATATTATTTCATCATCAAGTAGCATATTTATTCCATCATATATATTAAATTCTTTTAAATATAAACCCAATGTAAATATATTAGAATCATTTATATTCTTTAAATTATCCACTCTTATAGTACTAACAAGTCCACTATTTTAATGACTACATTTGTAATGTAATAATTCTAACAACTTTTTAAATATTCTATTTAATTCTTCATCATTAATAATTTTATTTGTATAACAATACTTAATTAAAGACTCAACATATTTATTGGTATCTATTTTATTATTCAATGTTAAATTATTCATTTCTTTCACCATATATTATCCTAGTATTTAATTTATCAAAAGAAATACTACTAATTAACTCTAAACTGCCACCTAATTCATCAAAACTATTACGTAAATATTTTATTATTTCATCATCTATTAAATAATCACTAAATTTATCTTGACACATATAAAATATACTAATAATTTCATTAATAGTTTCGAAATAATTATCACTATCTATATATTCAGAATCATAAAATGCATACACTATATCGTCTATAATAGATTTACCTATTTCTATCCTTCCAATATCTTTTAAAGTATTATTTTTATTTTCAATTAACATCAATATTTCCTTTTTAGATAAAACTAATTTTTTATCTTTAGGTATTTCATTCATATTAATTAAATTATTAATATTTTCTTGGTCATTAACATATAAAATTATATTATTCATTTTCTTCACCCAATACTTAATATCATAATTTTAAGCACTTTACTAATCTTGAAAAAAAAGCCATTTTATGGTAATATATAACTACAAATTAAAAGAGGAAACTTCAAAAATTTCCTCTATTTTTTATTTAACCAATAATATGGTTGTATTTCTTTTAGTGTTTTAAAAATTAATTTATTTTCTCTATTAGTAATTGCACATTTAACATCGCTACCCCAGTAATATAGTCTTTCTTGACATATACCACAAGGAGTCAATATTTGATAAGGTTCTCCTTGATCTCTACACACGCATATAGAATGAGTTACTTTTTTATTAAGTTTATGTGCTTCACAAATTGCTCCTGTTTCAGCACACAAATCAGCACTACTGTTATTAACTACTGGCCAAACACTAATTAAATATTCACCAGTTTCTATTCTCAAAACAGCAACTCCGCCTTCATTATTTTCTCCATATCTTTCATTTAAAAAATCAACAGCAGTTTTTAACATTTCTTCTTCTATTGTCATAATTATCCTAATTTATCTCCATTCTTAACTTCAATATCTGGTCTTATTAAAACAACACCTTGTTCACTATAAGTACCAAGAACTAATACTTCACTCATAAAATCAGCTATTTGTCTAGGTGGAAAATTAACAACAGCAAGTATTTGCTTATTAATTAAATCTTCAATTTTATATACATCAGTTATTTGAGCACTACTTTTCTTAATACCAATTTCACTACCAAAATCAATTCTCAATTGATAAGCAGGTTTTCTAGCTTTCAAAAAATGTTTAGCTTCTATAATAGTTCCTACTCTTATATCAGCTTTCATAAATTCATCAAATGTAATCATATTTCACCATCCTTCAATTTTATATATTCATACATGTATGTACTTATCTCTTTAGTTCCATTTAATAATTCTTTTCTATATAGATTATGTAAATGTCCATGTATATGATATGGAACCTTATTTTTAAATAAATAATATGTTATACCAAATAAACCTTGATGAGCTGGATTATCAACCATACTACTATCAAAACCATTATCATGGCTTACAAGTATATCTACTCCTGGTTTATCATTCAAAAACAATATACTTTCTCTTTGAGTAAAAGATGGAAATTTCGCAGGCTTATCTTTAAAACTTCCTTCTATCCCAAGTATAGTTGTTCCATTAATATTAATAATATTTCCATTTAAATTTCTAATTTGAAACTCTTCTAAATAACTATGATCATGATTACCAAGCAAACCATATATTTTATTTTTATTTACATATTTTAAAATAACAGTTATGTCATTAAAATGATGATCACCAAGTAACAAACAAATATCATATTCTTTATGTGCTTCCATAAATTTTTTAAATTCTTCTTCAATTATAAAGAATTATGTGTATCACTTATAACAATCATTTTAATATTTTTATTATATGTATTAGATTTTCCATACATATTAAGTAACTTTTCTTCTTGATTCGCATACTTCTTTTCAAAAGAATATAATTTTCTCTCATCTTCCTTAATTATATAATCAAAATACCCATCTTTACTATTTTTATTTCTAAACAAATCAAATAATTTCATAGACGCTCCTATAATTATATATCAAATATAACATAAATTAATTAGAAACACTATTATTATTTTTTTTAATAAGTTTCATTTCACCAGAAACTAAAGAATTTCTTATAGAACTTAAATCATTAGGAAATCCCTGCATATAAATATAATAATTATAATCGAAAGTAAACATTCCATCATCTACTTCTCTTTCTAATTCTTCAGTTCTAAGTTCTATCATAATACTTCTGCCAAAAATAGTTTTAATAATATACGTACTTATATATCTACCTTCAGAATCAACATATAAAGTATCAGACATCCATCCTCCATGTAATTCTAAATTTATATATGTAGTAGTGTCATTATATACTTCGCTTTTATAATATCCATAACCCATATTTTCATCTTCAACTACACTTCTAGCAAACAGATAAGTATCACTAATAACCCTAGATAAAAATTCATCTTCATATTTTTGATGAAGTACTTTTTTTCTTTTCAAAATAAATTCTTCACTATTATCAATATTCCATTTATAATTACTAATTAAATAATTCTTATATTCATTTAATGATATCATTTTAAACCTCCTGACATATATTTATTTTCATAAAATATATAAATTATTTACTACTTTATTCTAAAAGCAAATCAAAGTCAGATTTGTATAATTTATCTTGTATTACTCTATACTTTTCAAATTCAGTTAATGCTTTATCACAAGCAATTTCATGTGATATTTTTCCGGCATCTTTTAATACATCCAAATCATCAGCAAGTAAATATTTATCGATTCTAGTAGACCAATTTTCCATATATGTAACTATAATAACAAACATTTGTTTTATATTCAACAAAAAAAGAAAAATTATTTCCTTTCTAACTTGCAAACACACTCTACATGTTTAGTTTTATTAAACATATTTATACACTCAAGTTTTACAAGATTATATTTATCTAGTAAATCTAAATCTCTTTTTAAAGTCTTAGGATTACATGAAACATAAACAATAGTTTTTGTATTACTTTTATTTAAAAAATCTATTACTTTTTTAGATAAACCACTTCTAGGAGGATCTACTACTATAACATCATAATCATTATTTTTAGCTATGCTTGCATCTCCACATATAAAATTAATATCACTTAAATTGTTAAGATTTTTATTTATATTAGCATTCAATATTGCTTCTTTATTTACTTCAATGCCAGTAACCTCTCTAAAATTATCTTTTAAATATATTCCAATAGTACCAGTACCACAATATAAATCTAATAGTTTCTCTCCACTTCCAACATATTCTTTAACTTTATCATACATAATTTTCATATTTTCTGTATTTACTTGAAAGAATGCATTAGGATAAATACTATACTTAATATTACAAAGTTCTTCTATAATATAAGCACTACCATATAATAGTTTATTATTTAAATATAATGAATCTATCTTAATTTTATTAATTAATTCATCACAATTAAATTCTTCTTTTTCACCCTTAAGAATAACCATAATACTATTTTTAGAAGTTCTAACTACTACTTCATATATATCACTTAAATTCATATTTTTTAATATATTATAAACTTCATTAATTCTATTATCTAAAAGTAAACAATTATCAAATTCTACTAAATTATTAGTACTTTCACTATAATATCCAACTTTTCCATTTTTAACATGAAATGTTGCTTTATTTCTATAATTATATTCATTATTAGTAAGTATTTCTTTAATATTAATATTAAATAATTTATTTATAAAATCAATCTTCTTTTTCTTTTCTTCATCAAAGCTCAAATGTAAGAAAGAACATCCTCCGCACTCATTAAAACACTTACATTTAACACATTCACGTCTATCACTCTTAGTAATTATTTTTTCTATTTTAGCAGTCGCAAATCTTTTATTAACTTTAGTTATTCTAATATTTACTTTTTCATCCTTTAATGCATATGGAATAAATACAACAAAATTATTTATTCTAGAAATACCATTACCAATATCATCTTCATCATTAATAATTACTTCATATGTATCATTTACTTTCATAATTCACCACCATCAATATCTTTATTAATTCTTTCATTATAATCTTTTAATATTTTTTCATACTTATATTTATCCATCTTATCAAGAACACTATAATCAAAAACACATCCATCACTAAAAGTAAACTCACGCACATCCTCTAAATCATCTAACGGCATATAAACAATTGTATTTACTCTTCTTTTAATAATTATATATCTATCCATATCATCATTCATCATAATGTATCCTGCTTTATAATCTTTATATATAATTTTTTCATTCACTTTAACTTCCTTATTTTCTTTCTTTATAAAGTTCTTTAACTTCTTTATATTGTCCATTTCTAATACACTGGCTTTTCTAAATACCTCAACATCTAAATTATTTTTAATTTCACACTCTTCAAAATATGTATAATAGTAACCTCTTTTAATATAAATCTCAGTCATATCACTTTTAGCATATTTATCTAAATATACTTTATATAAAAGTAATTTATCTTGATATTCACCATATATATAATAAAAGTTATTTTCATACTTTATAAGTTTACCTCTACACAAAACATTAGAATTATTATTTTTATTCATATTTTCATATAAATACCTATCTACATATTTTTTCATATCATTATCAGTAATATTTATAAGTTTTACTTTACTCTTAATAGGTATCTTTTTAATACCATTAAAATTTATAGAATAAGATATACCATTAATTTTATAAATACCTTTTCTAGTCGCATGAACCTGTATTAAATAATAATAGCTTTTATCAATCTCATATATATAAAAATCCTGTTTATTATATTTAATAATATCCCCTACTTCATAATAAAACTTCAACCTTTTAGCATTTATATCATTAACTTTATAATATATTTTATTTACTAAATAGATAGATTTGTATATTCTATTTTTATCTTCCTTATCTATTTTACCAAGTTTATTTAAGAATCTATTCTTATTTAATAATTCTAACTTTCCAACATAAATATAAGCATTTTTAGAAATATTATATCCATTCTTCTTTTTAAATTCTATCTTTTTAAGTCCTGGATAATTAATCTTTTTAGAAGTTGTACACTCTAAAGCATAGACTCTCTTAAATCTTTTACGAATTACAATGTAAGGACTAACTCTATGTCCTTCTTCTATCTTTAACATTTCTTCTTCTGTTTCATATCTTTTAGCAAGTACAATATCCCCTACATCTAAAAAATCTAATTTACTATTATAAAATATTTTTTTAATAAAACCAAACATAAAAACTCCATATAAAAAGTAACTTAATTATATCATAAGTTACTTTATATTTACTACTCTTCGTCTTTTTTAATTTCATCAAATATAGAAGTTCCAATACCTAAATCATTCTTAATACCAAAGTTATCAAGTACTGTAGCTCCAATATCAGCAAATGTACTTCTATCATTTAAACGTTTACCATATTTAAAACTTGGACTATATATCATAATTGGAATATATTCACGAGTGTGATCAGTTCCTTTCCATGTAGGATCGTTACCATGATCAGCTGTTAATATGAATAAATCATCTTCTTTAAGATTTTTTAAGAATGTAGGCAAATAATAATTTAATTCTTCAAGTGCTTTTAAATATCCTTCTCTATCTCTTCTGTGTCCATATAACATATCAAAGTCATTTAAATTTGCAAATAAGAATCCTTCAAATTCCCCTTTAGCAAAATCAATTAATTTCATTATTCCATCTAAATTATCTTTAGTTCTAACTTTAACAGCAATACTCTTATTATTGAATATATCTGATATCTTACCAATGGCTATTGTTTTAACTTTATTCTTATCAAGTAAATCAAGTACATTCTTTGGTGGATCTAAAGCATAATCATGTCTCTTAGGAGTTCTTGTAAAACTTCCTGGTTTTCCAACAAATGGACGAGCAATTACTCTTGCAATCTTATATTCGTCTCCTTTAGTTAATTCTCTAACTGTCTCACATATTTTATATAACTCTTCTACTGGAATAATATCTTCATGAGCAGCTATTTGTAAAACAGAGTCTGCAGAAGTATAGACTATAATAGCTCCAGTCTTCATATGCATTTCACCCAAATCTTCAATAATTTGAGTTCCACTTGCTACACAGTTACCTATAACTTCTCTTCCAATTGCATGTTGAATCTTAGATATTAACTCAAGAGGAAACCCATCAGGATAAGTTTTATATGGGACTTTAGCTACAGCTCCCATCATTTCATAGTGACCATTTAATGTATCTTTTGCTACATTAACAGGTTTAGCTCTCATATATAAAGCTTTAACATCTTTCTCATCTTTTCCTACTAAATTAGTAAGTCCTAATTTTTCTAATACATCTAAATTGTATGCATTTCCTATAGTATGTAATACTGTATTAGCTCCCTTATCTCCATATTTATCAGAGTCTTCTGTAGATCCAACTCCAACACTATCCATAACAACCAAAAAAACCCTTTTAAACATTACTTTCACCTTCCTTTGTGCTTCTATTAAAATATTCATTATAATTTTCTTTTATAAAATTATTTGCAAGATGTGTATATATCTCAGTAGTAACAACATTTTCATGTCCAAGTAATTCTTGAACACTACGTATATCCGCTCCACATTCAATCATGTGAGTAGCAAAACTATGTCTAAGTACATGAGGAGTAATTTCTTTATCTATTTTTTTACTTCTTGCTATCTCACCAATTATCTTGTATAATCCTTGACGTGTCATTCTTTTACCATGATTATTTAAAAATAATGCATCAGTTGGTTTCTGATTTTTGACAAACATCATAGTTCTATACTTATTAATATACAATTCTAAATAATTAACAGCAATTTTACTTAAAGGAACAATTCTTTCTTTACTTCCTTTACCATAAACACTAACAACCATATTACTAGTATCAATATTTATTAAATCTAAATTAACTAACTCCGTAGCTCTAAGCCCTGTAGAATATAAAAGTTCTAATATTGTTTTATTTCTATAATCAAAAGGTGTTTCTAATTTAATATCTAAAAGTTTATCAACTTCTTCGATACTTAAATATTTAGGAAGTGTTTTTTTTCTCTTTAAGCTTTCAACATCTTCACTAACATTTATAAAGCCTTTATATATAGCTAAATATTTAAAAAAACTTTTAATACTAGCAATTACTCTATTAATAGAACTTTCATTATATTTAGGAAGTATATGTAATATATAATTATCTATATCTTTTTTAGATATATCTACTATTTCTTTTTCAGTATATTCTAAAAATCCACGTAAATCCCTAATATATGATTCAATAGTATTAGAACTATAATTTTTATCAATTTTTAAGTAATCACTAAAGTCATCAATATATTCTTTATTATCAATCTCTATCATAATTTTTACCCATAATAATTATACAACAAAAGAACTAATATTTCATAGTTCTTTTTTTAATTTTATGTAAATTTCTCTAATATTATTTAATTATTATTTTGATGTAAAATATCCAGGACTACTAGTTCCTCCATCTATACGAGCATAAGTTTTATCAATTTTTGTACTATTATATTTAGTAGATGATCCTCCTACTAAAGCACTACACATTGAGAACATACTTGAACTATTAGTTACCTTTGTAGTTACAAATTTACTACTAGCATATATAGTTTTTAAACTCTTACTATTAAAGAACATGTAATGCATATCTGTGACTTTACTAGTATCAAAACTACTTAAATTTATCGTTGAAGGAGAACTCCAATAAAACATATAACCCATATTAGTTACATTACTTGTATTAAATCCACTTAAATCAACAGTTGAAAGTTTTATCCTATAAAACATACTTGACATATCAGTAACTTTAGATGTATCTAAAGAAGTTAATCCCTTTATTGTAGTTGCATTTGCTGAATAAAACATAGATGCCATATTTGTAACATTTCCTGTTTTAAAACTGCTTAAATCTATAGTAGCAACCATACTATTCTGAAACATTGAAGCCATACTTGTCACGCTACTTGTATCAAAAGCATTCAATCCTGTAATTGAACTAGCACTGCTTCCTTGAAACATAGATGCCATATTTGTTACGTTACTTGTTTTAAAACCACTCAAATTAAGAGAAGTAGCTTTACTATTATGAAACATACCATTCATATTCTTAACATTAGAAGTATTAAATTTATTAAGCCCAGTTATAATTGTTGCACTGCTTCCCTGGAACATAGAAGCCATATTGGTAACTTTGCTTGTATCAAAACTACTTAAATCAAGGCTTGTCGCTTTACTGCCATTAAACATATTACTCATATTAGTTACATTACTTGTATTAAATTTATTTAAACCAGTTATAGTTGTTGCACTGCTTCCTTGAAACATAGAAGCCATATTTGTAACATTACTCGTATCTAAATTTGTTACATCAATTACTGAAAGCTTACTATTATAAAACATATAACTCATATCAGTACTACTACTCGTACTAAACTTACTCATATCCACATTAGTTACAGTACTTCCACTAAACATATTATTCATATTAGTAACATTTTCAGTATTAAAATTACTCATATCTATAGAAGTAGCTTTACTATTTTGAAACATTGAACTCATTGATTTTACATTACTAGTATCAAAATTACTTAAATCAAGTTCTGAAGCAGAAGCACCTTGAAACATTTTATCCATATTTACAACACTAGAAGTATCAAATGTACTTAAATCTATTGAAGTTGCACTAGTATTTGCAAACATTGATGTCATATTAATTACATTAGAAGTATTAAAAGTACTTAAATCTATTGATGTAGCTTTACTATTACTAAAAGTATTTGCATTAGAAATTACAGGTTTATCATTTATATATGTACACACATCACTTGTTACTGATGAAGTACTTGTTTTATCTGTAAGAACGACACCCCATCCATCTGTAGTAATGTTTTGCCAACCCTCTTCTTCCATCTCTTGCATATATCTATAAGTATATTGATCATTTACATATTCAGCACCTTGTACCATTTCAACATCAGCAGTACAACGTATTATTTCTTCTTTATATTCACTTATTCCTATTACACCATTAAATTTTTTACCTTGATTGTAATCTTGAGCAGCATTTATTTCTTTAAAAGTTATAGTAAATGTATATTTATGTGTTATCCCTGGTTCTATACTTATTTTTTTAGCTAGTATTTCCGGCCCAATCGGTACTTCACTAATACCATTACAAGTACCAGATACACCCTCTTCACTAGATCTTTCACATGTAGCTGAAATTACCATTTCATCATTAATAATTTCATTAGTCAATTCTTGCCAAACAAGATTATATGTTGCATCTATTGTCCCAATATTATTTACGTAAATTTCTTTTATGATAGTAGTACCAGGCTTAATATTTTCAGCAACTATTTCTTTCCCATCAATATATCTTAAACTAAATGTACCAGTAGTTACCATTTGATCTTTAACATCTTTATTCGTTAATGTAGAAATAAAATATGCATATGATAAACCTAAACATGATAAAAATAAAGATGATAATACTATAATAAATATTATTTTCTTCTTTTTCATTACCAAACACTCCTATCATTAAATATAATAACATTTTAAGTCAAAACAAACAAGTAAATCAATTATAAAAGAAGTAACTTTCACATTACTTCTTTATAGAATCTTTAATATTAAATAGAATACCACCAAGTATCATTGGAATATAATAAGAAACAAGTCTCCATAGTAGTACACCTGGCATCAATATTGAATCCACCACTATCATTTTGAAATAATTAATAAATGCGTATTCCATTCCAACTGTAGCTCCAGGTATTGGTACGAATGAAGCAGATAAATAAACAAAACATCCAAGAATAATACTATAAAACATATTAACACTTACATTTACATTTAATGCTTTAAATGTAAAGAACGGGATCATACAAAATATTGTCATATAAAGTATATTTAATAAAACGCATTTAACAATAAATGTCTTATCTTTTAATAATATTTTAAAACAAGTATGATACTCATCACATTTATTAGTCCACATTAAATATAACTCATCTTTATTTTTAATTATATGAATTTTATGTAAGATTTTAATAAACCACTTACCAGCTTTCTTAGCGTAATTAATTTTCACACACATAAATATAGCTATAAATAACGATATTAAAGTTATGAATATTCCAACTATAGTCATCATCCATAAAAACTTATTTGGAACAAGACCTTTGCTTAAACAAATAGTCAAAGAAGCAATGGACATAATAGTCATAGATATCTGAAGAACTATAAAGTTTTCAACTATAACAAGTAACGCTTCAGTAACTCTTACTTTACCCTTACTAAGTTCATAAACTTGAAGAGGCTGTCCTCCTAAAGAAAATGGTGTTATTCCATTAAAAAACTTAGTCATAAGATTAAGCTCCAACGTCTTTCTATATGAATAAGTATTATTAATTTTATTAATAAGTAAATAAAGCAAATAAGCTTCAATTACAAAATATACTACATAAGTTAATAAGATTAATAACAAGTACCAAATATTAGCACCTAAAAGAAGGCTAATCGACTCATTAAAATTATCTTTAAGAATGTACCAAAATATCCCCAATGTTAATACCACTAATAAAATACTTCTTAATTTCGTGTTTTTCATAGTTTCCTCTTTTATTAATACTTCACTATTATAGCAAATAAATATATCAATAACAATAATATTTGATTAAAATGACTTTTAAATGACTTTAAATTTAATTCTAAACTTGATAAAATACTTATGAGGTGTACTATGGAATTATTACAAAATAAATTAAGACCTAATAATTTAAAGGATGTTCTAGGTCAAAAACATCTTATTGGTAAAGGTAAAGTATTAACAAATTTAGTAAAAAATAAAGTTTTATTCAATATAATTTTTTATGGTAATAGTGGCTGTGGTAAAACAACTATAGCTCTTGCTTTAATAAATGAACTTGGTATAAGATATAGAATGCTTAATGCAACTATTAATTCTAAAAAGGATTTCGAAGTCGTTATTGAAGAAGCAAAAATGTATGGAAGTATGATTCTTATCGTAGATGAAATTCACAGAATGAATAAAGATAAGCAAGATATATTACTCTCTTATATCGAAAGTGGAATTATCACTTTAATTGGTCTTACTAACTCTAACCCATTTCATTCAATAAATCAAGCTATTAGAAGTAGATGTCAATTAATAGAATTAAAATCTTTAAGTGAAGAAGATATTGAAACTGGTATCAAAAGAGTTAAAACGGTACTACCAGATATTAAGATAGATAATAAAACTATAAAATATATTGCCAAGATATCTAATGGTGATATAAGATTTGCTTATAATTTAATTGAATTTAACTATTACGGTTATAATAAAGAAGTTACTATTGATAATATAAAAGAAACTACTAATACTCCATCATTCTTTACTGATAAGGATGAAGATGGTCATTATGATATGTTATCTGCATTTCAAAAAAGTATTAGAGGAAGCGATGTTGATGCAGCACTACACTACTTAGGAAGATTAATAGTAAGTGGAGACTATGATTCTATTTATAGAAGAATGATTGTTATTGCTTATGAAGACATAGGTCTTGCTAATCCTATGATCGGTCCTAAAGTAGTAGCTGCCGTTGAAGCAAGTGAAAGAATTGGATATCCAGAACTAGTAAAACCACTTTCTTGTGCTGTTATTGATATGGCACTTAGTCCTAAAAGCAATTCAGCTGATATGGCAATCACAGAAGCTATTAAAGATATAAATACTATGTCAGTAGGAAGAATACCAGCACACATAAGAACATCTAGTCCAAACTATAAATATCCACATAACTATCCAAACTACTGGGTAGATCAAGAATATATGCCAGAAGCATTAAAAGGAAGGAAATACTATACACCAAGAAAAAATAAATACGAAACAGAAATGTATAAATTTAATAATAGTATAAAGGTGAAAAAATGAAATTTATAATGAACAGTACTCCTAAAACAGTAAATATAGATTCAAAAGTTATTGAAGAATTAGAGAAAAAAATTGAAAGTAATTTTCCTTTAACAACAGAAGAAATAAATTTATTACTAGATAACATTTGTTATCAAACAAGATGCAAATTCACTAATAACTTTAATAATTTTGACTTTAGTTTCAAGTGTGATAAAGCCCAAGCTATAATTACGTATTATCTTAATGATTTAGGAGTTGAGACTCATCCATGTATGACACAAAATGTAATTACAAATGATATTGAAGGACACTCATTTTTAGTAGCAAGATTTAACGTAAATGGAAGTTTAACACCATATCTAATAGATCCAACGTATAGGCAATTTTTTACAGATGAAAAAAGTGAATATTTAACTCATAATGGTATGATATTAAAAACACCTTCTCCAGGACACTTTATAAAAGATGAAGATAAACCTCTAATAGAAAGATTATTAATAGATGGATATCATTTATTAGATGAAGAAACTGCCAGAATATATGGAGACTCATTTTATAACACAAAAACAGGATACACAACAAAGGACTTTAAAAGCATTAATGGAAGTATATATATAAACTCATTTACTAAAGGCCATGAACCATTATCTAAAACAAAAGAAGAATTAGAAAGTGAAGACTTAAGAGTAAAACCTAAAAGTCAAAAAGAATTATAACTACTCACAAAAGTAGTTTTTTATTTCAATCTTTTTCAAGTTCTTTTAAACTCCTTTCTAGAAAGTATTTATTGCCCTCTGTTATTATAGTTAACTATAAAAATTGAAAACACTTCTTTTTATTATTTTTGTCAATAAAAAAGACATAACATAAGTTACATCTTACATACATCTCTTACTATATAGTTTGTTATATAAAGGCCTGCAACAGCTGGAACAAATGCACTAGAGCCAAGCATATTCTTAGTATCTATTGCTTTTTCAGTTGAAGTAACAACTGTAACTTCTTTCATTAAGTCTCTATCTTTTCCAAGCTCATGTCTTACTTTTTTAGCAAGTGGATCAGTATTAGTTTTATCAAGTGTTGTTATTACTAACTTAGTAGCATCTAATTTTTTAGCTGTTCCCATTGATGAAACCAACTTAATACCATTCTCATGACATTTTTTGATAAGTTCAACTTTTACACGTGTTGTATCACAAGCATCTATCATATAGTCATACTTTTCGCCAAATAATAACTCTATATTATCAGGTGTTATATAAGTATTAATTATATTAACAGAAGCATTCTTATTTATAAGTTTAATTCTTTTCTTCCATTCTCTAGTCTTATATTTATTATTATTACGAGAAGTTGCTATTATTTGTCTATTAATATTACT
This sequence comes from uncultured Bacilli bacterium, assembly GCA_934088535.1. The sequence goes on from CAKOJC010000010.1 coordinate 22,046, forward strand.
AGGTTTAATAGTATCTCCATCTACTATAGTTATATCTTCTACTCCACATCTAACTAAAGATTCAAGAGCATATCCACCTACTCCTCCAAGTCCAATAATAAGAACCTTAAGTTTCTTTATTTTATCTAAGTTTTCACTACCAATTAAACTTTCAAGTCTACAAAGATTCATACCTTTCACTCCTTCAAAAAGCAAAGATATTATAACACAAAAAAATACCTAGGTAAATATAGTGTAATAAAACTCGCGTTTCGCACGAGGTGGTAGGACACATAACATACTCGGGATCTTGCATAATATGCAATATTCAACTCCATATACTAATTAGTCCCCCTATAGTATTACATAGCCGGTTTATTGAGCTATATTTATTTCTAGGTTAATTTAATTATATCATATTAATTTTTAATATCAAGGTTTCTACAAAAACTTTACACTTCTAAAAATGACCAAATTTACTTCTTTCATAGAATCTTTCATTTAATAAATTTAAATCATCTATTATATTCTTAGGTTCACATTCTTCATATAAACTCTCATATTTACTAATAGTAACTTCTTCTGGAAGTATTCCTTTATCACTATCAATATAAATAGCTAACGGTTTTCTAATACCAATCGCATAACTAAGTTGTACTTTACACCACTTAAGATTATATTTTTTTAAGTAATGCACAGCAATAAGTCTAGCTTTATATGCACCACTTCTGTCTACCTTAGTTGGGTCTTTACCACTAAAAGCACCACCACCTACGGGAGCAAATCCTTGATAACTATCAACTACTATTTTTCTACCAGTAAGTCCAGCATCGCCTTCAAAACCACCAATTTCAAACTTACCAGTTGGATTTATCAAGTATTCTTCTACTTCAATATTATATTTAGAACAAATACGATTACATATATCTTTAATTATTTTATCAGTTTCATTTCTCTCTTTTTCTGTATTTTGATAACTTATTGTAAATGTCTTAATACGTAAAAGTTTCATATTTTCATCATAATATCCAGTTATTTGAGCTTTACCATCACTCTTAAATCTAGAATCATTTTGTCTCAAAACATCATACTTTCTACTCAACTCTTGAAGTATAACCATAGCTGTAGGCAAATATAAATCATTAGCATTGCAAGCATATCCAAACATCATACCTTGATCTCCAGCACCCATCACCTCATCATTAGTACCCATCGCAATATCACTACTTTGAACACCAATATTATTAATAATTTCATAGTTAGAACTATATCCAACATCTTTTAAAACATTCTTTACCACTTTAGAAATATTAACTTTACTCTTAGATGTAACTTCACCAGTAATAAATATTTTACCTTTACCACCAATAGTCTCAATCGCACATCTACTTTTCTTATCCCCTTTAATAAACTCATCCACCAAAGCATCACTTATTTGATCACACACTTTATCAGGATGTCCTCTAAAAACAATTTCATTACTAAATAATCTCATATATATTTCCTCCTTCCAAGATTACAATTACCTTAAAAAGAAAAAATACCTAAGATAACTTAGGTATATATAAGTTATCCTCATCCATCTGGGTTTACCACCTAATTAAATAGGTTGGTGTGACTTCATAGAGCCAGTCTCTCAGTCACTCTTTATAAGGTAATTTTTAAAATTGTTGTTCCATAAGAACACATTAATAATATCATAAATAAATATCTTTATCAACTACTTCATATACTTTAATATGTCAAATAAAATAAAAAATAATATATTTTTAAAATCTACTTTAGTATTGCTATTTGGTGGTATCATAGGTAAACTAGTTGGTTTTGCTCTAAGAATAATCGTAACTAGAAAATTGGGCCCTGAAGGTATGGGACTTTATAGTTTACTTGCTCCAACTAGCGCTCTTTTAAGTGTTATCGCAACACTCTCATACCCTACTGCTCTATCTAAAATAATATCAGAAAAAAGTTCAAGAACAAAAACACTTTTTACTTCAATAATACCATTATCTTTAATAATAAATATTTTTATAATACTTGCAACTGTATTACTAGCTCCAACTCTAAGTACACTTCTTAAAAATGAAACTTTATACTTTCCAATAATATGCCTTTCCCTCGTAACACCATTCATAAGTATCTCTTCAATCATAAAAGGATACTTCTGGGGAAAACAAAATATGTTTCCTTACATGCTTTCAAACTTCATAGAACAAGTCGCAAGACTAATACTTATAACACTATTCATAGATCAATTTTTATCTATTAGTTTAACACACGCAATAAGTTTCATAATTTTAGTAAACGCTGGTGGCGAAGTAATATCACAACTAGTAATGATGTACTTTTTCCCTAAAAATATAAAACCATCTATAAACGATTTTAACAAAGATGATATTAAGAAAGTAATGAATATAAGTATTCCGTCTACTTCAAGTAAAATAATAGGCTCTATTTCTTACTTCTTAGAACCAATAGTTCTTACAAATGTTCTTATGTATGTAGGTTATTCTAAAGATTTTATAGTTTATGAATACGGGGTAATTAACGCTTATGCTATGTCACTACTCTTAATGCCACAATTCTTTACCCAAAATATGGCTACCTCATTAGTACCAGAACTATCTAAATATTATAGTCAAGGTAACAAAGTTATATGTAAAAAACGTATTAAACAAATAGTATTAATTTCTTGTTCAATAGGTGCAATCTCTACATTTATAATTACACTATTTCCAACATTCTTTTTAAATATTCTATATCATACTACTGCTGGTATAGATTACATTAAAATACTTAGTCCATTTACTATATTATTCTATATTGAATATCCTCTTATAAATGCACTACAAGCTTTAGGCAAATCAAAAAGTGCTATGAAATGTACAATCATTTCTTCTATTGTAAGACTCATTTCTATAGCTACTTTATCACTCCTTAAAATAGGTATGTACTCTCTAATACTTTCTATAATCATAAATCTTCTTCTAAGTACATTTCTATACTCAAAAGAAATCAAAAAAGTACTATCTAATTAATTCATTTCTCTTAATAACATAAATCTTATTATTCTTATAAAATGCATAAAACACATCTTCTTTTTTAAGATCATTACTACTTAAATAATCATGTAACCATTTTTCATCTTTATCTATATAACATAATGTATCTTTTTGAACAACACCATCTAATATCAATGGAAATGGATTAGAGGAATCAAGTCCTAAAAAACTATACTTAAATATATTAAGTTTTCCACTATTTTCCAAGACTGCATACTCTACATCTTTAAGATTCTTAATATTATTATTTCTAAGCTCTAACAATAAATCATCTAAAGAATATCTTTGCTTCATCATTTCTTTATAATTTATAATACCTCTATTTATTATAAGAGCTGGTTTTCCATCCATTATATTTCTAAACTTATTAAATCTTAAAGATAAATATCCCGCAGCTATCTCAAAGAATAAAAGTATAAGTATAGGTATTACTGTAAGTAACATAGAATCTTTATAGTTTTCAATACTTATAGCTACTAGCTCAGCTATCAAAAGACTTACAACTAAATCTTGTATAGATAGCTCTCCTATCTCACGTTTGCCCATAAGTCTAAATATAATAAGTACAAACACATAGAAAAATACTGTTCTTAATATTACCATTACTAAATCCATTTATATCACCCATTATTATTATGTTTAATTCATATATTTTTTAATCATAAATATACTTAATTAGGTGATAAAATGAACAAAATTATTAATTATTTAAAAAGTATATCTCTATTTTTAATACTATTCTTAATATATCTTTTAATTATATCTTTAATTTATTATTTAGAAATTCTTAGTTATAACACAGTAAGTATAATAAATTATATAATTATTTTAGTTCTATTCTTTATTCTAGGTTTTAAAACTTCATCGCTTGAAAGATCAAAAGGATACTTAAATGGTTTTATAGTTTCTGCTTCTATCTGTGCTTTATTTTCACTAATAACTCTATTTATATCAAAGTATTCGTTTGGCGCTTTAGTATATTATTTATCATTAATATTATCTTCAGTTACTGGTGGTATTATAGGAGTAACAAAAAGTTCAAAATAAAAAGTTATGTATTTCTACATAACTATTGTTTTAATGTAAAATATCCAGGCGTAGATGACGTATCTATACGAGCATATTCTTTACCTATATTGTCATCACTATATTTAGTACCATTTTCTCCTATTAAATTACTACATCCTTTAAACATTTCGGTATCTTTCTTAACACTTGAAATGATGAATTTGTTACTTGTATATATAGTTTTTAATTGTCCACTATTCCAAAACATTTGCTCCATGTTAGTTACATTCGAAGTATCAAAACTACTTATATTTAAAGAACTCAACTCCGTACCACTAAACATAGAACTCATATTCGTAACATTCTTTGTATTAAAACTTCCTAAATTTAAATTTATAACTTTGCTATTAGCAAACATACCACTCATATCAAATACTTTAGAAGTATCAAAACTACTTAAATCTAAATTTATAGCTTTGGTATGAGCGAACATACTACCCATATTTGTAACGTTTGATGTATCAAATCCGCTTAAATCTATATTTGATGCTTCAATATTATATAACATATAACTCATATCAGTTACTTTGCTTGTATCAAAACTACTTAAATCTAATGATGTAGCACTTGAATCAGCAAACATTAAACTCATATTAGTTACATTACTTGTGTCAAAACTACTCAAATCTATTGATGTAGCAGCAGAACCAGTAAACATATAACTCATAGATACAATTGGTTTATTATTTATATATGTACATAATTTACTTGTAATTGGAGAAGTACTTGTTTTATCAGTTAATGTTACTCCCCATCCATCTTTTTCTATTATAAACCAACTACTTCCTCTGTTTTCTTGTTTATATGAATAAGTATACTGTCCATTTACATATTCAGCACCTTGTACTAACTCTCCATCAAATGTACAATTTAATGGTTCTGGAATTGTTGGTGTATTATTACTACAATTATACCCATCTAGATTTCCATCAGTTAAATCATCAGTTGTTAAATCTTCTATTTGTTTATTTTCATCTAAACTTGCAATCCATTGTCCATTAGACACTTTCATACTTGTTACTTTTCCACTATTATCTAAAATAATACAATATTGTAATTTCTTACCAGTCATATCTAGTTTAGAATCGTTTTCAGAGTTTATTACTTTTACTGGAGATCCACTAATTGAAGAAGTTACAAATTTTTTACCAGCTTCGGTATATATTTTTTTTGCCTCCGTTATAAATGTTTGCTTTCTAGCTTGATTATAAGTATTAATAATATTTGGTAATGCTAGAATTACCAAAATTGCTAATATTGCTATTACCGCTAATAACTCTACCAACGTAAAACCTTTTTTACTTTTCACCTTACTCACTCCTATTTTATAGACTAAGTATAACATAATAAATAGCAATTGAAAAGAATTAACACATAATTTATTGTTATAATACTATAAAAAAATAAGAGTTACTTTTCACTCTTATTTTTTTTATACTTACTTACAAATTCTTCTCTAAATTCAAGTAAATCATCTTTTTCAATATGAAGTCTTATATCTTCCATTAACTTAGTCAAGAATCTTATATTATGAATAGAAATAAGCCTTTGACCAAATGCTTCATCAGCTACTAATAAATGTCTAATATATGATTTGGTATAATGCTTACATGCATAACAATCGCATTCTTCTTCTATTGAACTTAAATCCATCTTAAATTTAGCATTTCTTAAATTAGTTCTTCCATTTCTAGTTAAAGCATTTCCATGTCTTGCAAGTCTAGTAGGAAGTACACAATCAAATATATCTATACCACGAATAACTCCATCAATTAGATCTATTGGTTCACCTACACCCATTAAATAACGAATCTTGTCTTTAGGTAAATATGGAGTAGCATACTCTATCATCTTAAGTTTAGTTTCTTCATCTTCTCCAACTGAAACACCACCAACACTATATCCATCAAAATCAAGTTTAGCTGTCTCTATCGCAGAAAATTTACGAAGATCTTCAAACTCTCCACCTTGAACTATACCAAATAACGCTTGATGTTCTGGATCTTTATGAGCATCTTTACTCCTCTTCATCCATCTAAGAGTTCTTTCAATACTATTCTTCATATACTCATGTGTTACTGGATAAGGAGGGCATTCATCAAAACTCATCATTATATCTGAATGTAATTTATTTTGTATTTCAATACTTTTTTCAGGTGTTAAGAATAAATTAGCTCCATCTATATGACTTTTAAACTTAACTCCTTCTTCACTTATATCTTTTGGTTTAGCTAAACTAAATACTTGAAAACCACCACAATCAGTAAGAATTGGTCCAGTCTTATAATTCATAAATTCATGAAGACCACCTGCATTATCAACTACATCTTCTCCAGGTCTTAACCATAAATGATACGTATTTGATAAGATTATATCAGCTCCAGCATCTTTTAACTCTTCAGGGCTTAGTGTTTTAACAGTTGCTTGAGTTCCTACTGGCATAAACATAGGTGTTTTATGTTTTCCCCATCGAGTCTCAAATTCACCAAGTCTAGCTCCACAAGATGACTCTTTTATTAATTTAAATTTTAAATTCATTACTTAACCTCCTCATTAGTTAAGAACATAGCATCTCCAAAACTAAAGAATTTATATTCTAAACTTTGTGCATGCATATAAGCATTCTTAATAATATCTACGCTACTAAAAGCAGAAACTAACATAACAAGTGTACTCTTAGGTAAATGAAAATTAGTAATTAAAGCATCTGCTGATTTAAATTCATATGGTGGATATATAAATATACCAGTTTCCTCTACTGTTGCTTTAAACTCCCCATATTTAGAAATATTTGCTTCTAAAGTTCTAAGACTAGTAGTACCAACACATATTATTCTGTTTCCATTTTTCTTACATTCATTTAATTTATTAGCTACTTCTTCAGTTATTTCATATTTTTCACTATGCATATCATGATGAGTAATATCATTTTCACTAACTGGTCTAAATGTACCAAGTCCAACATTAAGTGTTACGTATAATATATTTACTTCCATATCTTCAAGTTCTCTTAATAACTCTTTGGTAAAATGAAGTCCAGCAGTAGGAGCAGCAGCACTACCATCTCTCTTAGCATACACAGTATTATAACGACTATTATCTTTAAGTTTCTCATGAATATAAGGTGGCAAAGGCATAGCTCCTACTTTATCTAAATGTTCAACCAATATACCACTATAAATTAATTTAACATGTGTTATGCCATCTTTAAATACATCTATTACCACGCACTTAAATTCTTCATCAAATTTAACAATAGTACCTTTATGTACTCTCTTTTGAGGTCTAACAAGACATTCCCAAATATCTCCTTCAATTTCTTTAAGTAGTAATACTTCAATCTTAGCATTTGTTTCTTCTTTATATCCAATAATTCTACTAGGTAATACTTTAGTATTATTAAGAACTAACACGTCTCCCTCATGAAGATAATTCTTAATATTATAAAATATTTCATCTTTATATCTTCCATCATACTTATTGACTACGAGTAATTTAGAATGATCTCTTTTTTTAATAGGCACTTGTGCTATCAAAGATTCATCCAAAGGGTAATCATAAGTATTTATATCTTTATAATCCATACATCTACTAGGAATACAGCCTAGCGATTCACCTCTTCTTTCAGTTAGAGATTATACCATATAAAAAGAGTTTTTAAAACTCTATTTTCTTAATTTATGAACTGGACCATCAGAAGTTTGTACATTATCATGTCCCATTATACTATTGCACTCATATACAATACTATTCATTTCGTTAGCTAATCTTTTTATTTTTTCTTTACTTCCACCAGTTGCTATCAATTGGTTTCTTTCAGCTTCAAGTTTTCTATATTGTTGTTTTAAATATAAAATTGCATTTTTTTGTTCTTGAACTGAAACTGAAGTACACTTTTTACTAGCATTTTTGCTTTTAGTAACTTCACTTGTTTTTTGTCTTGCTAATTCTTTTTCTTTTATTTCCTTTATAACTTTGGCACGTTCTTCTTCTCTTTTTAATTTTTCTTGTTCCTTTTTGATGCTTTTCATTTCTTTAATACTCTTGATAGCAGTTCTGCATAATACATATAAATCGCTTGCAAGAAAAACAGCTAATGTAACTAAAGCACACAACTTACCATATACTACTAAATCATACATATACATAAGAGGATTTCCAGCAATTACACCAAGTGTCATCGCAACAATCAAACCTACCAATATTGAAATACTAAATCCAACTGGGCAAGCAAAACGAAACATACCTATTAGTGTATTCTTACTCTCATGTAAATTTCTAAGAAATATATATTTAGGCTTAGTATTAATATCTTTCCATTTCTTTTTATTTCTTTTTTCCATAACTTCACTATTAGCAAGTTTATAAAGTCTATTCATTTCAGAATTGAAATCGCCATCATTTCTACCATTTAAATCTACTTTATAATCACAATGTCTATAATTATCTTTTAATAAACAATATCTATATCCTATATCATCCTTAGTAAAATAATCACATTCACCTTTTCTAATTGCTTTTTCTAACTTAGAAACAAACTTTTCAAATTTAATTCTTTTACCATCAACATAAACATCGCCATTATCACTACATTGAACATATTTATTCATTCTTTACCACCCCTTAATTAATTTTATATTATACCAAAATTTAATTATTTATCAAGAAATTATTTTCTAAGTTTCATAGACATACCTTTATCATAAGATTTGTCTTCACCCATCTCTATTCTAAAAGCACGTTTACCAACTTCATCCATCTTATCACTAATTACTTTTATTTCTTCTTTAGAACTATTATTTTTAATCATCATTTCTCTTTCTGAATATAATCTTCTATATTCACTTTTTAAATATAAAAGAGTTAATTCTCTATTATTAACACTCTTTTTAGGAATAGTTGTTTTTTTAATAGTAGCTATAGGTTTTTTAGTATCAGTTTTTTCTTTTATTTTATCTTGTTTTATTTCTTTAGTTACTTCTTTCTTCTTTTCTTTTTTCTCTTTTATTTCTGAAACTAATTCTTTAGCTTCTTTTTTGATTTTTTTAGGTTTATTTCTATCAATATTTAAATCTTTCTTAGTACTCTTTATTGTTTTATAAAGAACATAACCAACTCTAGCACTAATAACTCCAAGAGCAATTAACATAGGTATATTTGTAAAAAGTAATTTACCAAAAAGTCCACCAAGTAATAAAACAGCACCAATACCAAATTGAATTAATAACGAATTATCAGCATATCCTGAATAACAAACCAAATTTCTTTTAAATATTTTCTCAGGTTCAGTATAAAAACTATCTTCATAACTGACACTTCTACTTTTAATTCTAGAACTATTAGCAATTTCACATAATTTAGATAATTCACTACTTAGTCTAGTATTTTTACCATTTAATATAACTTTATAATCAGAATATAAACTATCGCTATTTAGTATTTCATAATAATATCCATCTTTAGTTATAATGAATTTAGTAACCTTTCCTAAAACAACATCTTTCTTTAATTTAGAAATATATTTATCTAAGCTCTTACTTTCACCAGCAAAATATACTTTTGAATTATTTTTTTCTTCCACTATATTTAAATATTCATCATCGTATTCTTTATTCATTATAACCCCCCAATAAATACGATAGATTTTACTACAAAATCAATTTTAAGTCAAATAAAAAGGACTTAAAGTCCATTTATTATTTCAAGTAATTCATCACTAGTATGATATCCAATAACTTCTTCTTGTTTTTGACCATCTTTAAAGAATATCATCGTAGGCACACTCATTATTCTATATTCTTGTGTTAGTTTTTGAAATTTATCTATGTCTACTTTTACTATTTTTATTTTGTCTTCAATAGCTTCAAGTTCACCTTCTAACATCTTACAAGGTCCACACCAAGTAGCATAAAAATCTACTAGCACATTACCACTACTAATTAATTCATTAAAATCTTCTTTATCAAGATATATCATTATAATTTTCCTTTCTCACGTAATTTATTAACGTTTTCTTCAGTAATTATATCATATTTAATAAACAATTTAATAGCTTCTTCATTTAATTTGTTTTTATCATTCTTATATGTCTTAGTTAAATCATATACTTCATTAATAGCTTGTCTAGTATCTTCAATAGCTGGACTCATTATTGGAGTTGAATCTAATATAAAGTTTCCAACTTTAGAACTATCAAGTCCAGTTATTCTAATAAAAGGTTGACTACATATAAATAAGAATATAAACACTATAATATATGCTTCTATTAATCCAATGATACCTCCACCTATTTTAGAGAAGAATCCTAATATTATAGTAGCATCTAATATTTTTTCTAAAATACCTGTTATCTTTAATAATACTCTAAGTACTAAATATAATACTGAAAATATTATTAAGAAAGCAATTAATTCATATAGTAATATATTTATTATAGAAACACCACTAAATATCCCACCTAATTTAAAAAATGGTAAATGTTCATACATAAATGTAGCTATTGGCGTTCTAAGATAAAAAGCAAATACTACGCAAACAACAAGTCCAACAAGTAATACAACTTGTTTAATAAGTCCTCTGCTCATACCACCAAGTACACCTATAATTAATATAGTTATTATAACAGCATCAGTAATATTCATAAAAACCTCCTATTTAGTTATTTTATATGGTGTAGTTAAAGTACCATCACCACTTAATATTTTAGTATCTTTTTTAAGTGTTATTACAGGTCTTACACCAGAAGCATTTCCAACACTATAAACTCTAAAATTACCACTTCGTGCAAGATAGTTATAAGCACCAGTACCATTATATGAAGCAGGTGACATAGTCCAATAATTAGTTCCAGTATCTAAGAAAATTTCTAAATCACTTGCAGTTGTAAGAGATCTATTATTATATCCAGCAAAAGAAAGTTCATCAACAGTAATTAAACCAACAGGATAAGTAAGAGCACTAACACCATTACTATTTTTAACACTTAATCTATCTTTTCTATTTATACAATTGTAACTAGGCTTTCTTTCATAACTATTATTTCTATATGGTAAATATCCAGTGTTTTTATTTCCATAACCTTCTAAACCAAAAGTAACATTACTAACAACAACTTTATTTGTTTTTCTATTACTACAATATATAGAATCCTCTATATAACTAGAATATTCAGAAATATTAGCACTATACCAATTTTCTAAAACAGTTTTTATAGTACTAGAATTAACATTAGCATGTTCTTCAGAATAAGTTCCACTATTAGGAGCTCCATACATATACCCAACATAAGCATTATAATTAGTGTTATTATTAAACACAGAGGTATTATCTAAAACACCACTACCTTCATCACTACACACCCCATCATTTGCTTCACCATTATATATAAGTCTTATACCACCATCCATAGTAGTTCTTAATATTTTAAAACACTTGCCAGCAAATAAAACATTATTATTTAAATTTTTACTACCTCTATAAAAATAAATTGTTTCACCATTTATAGAATCATTAGTATAGTAAACACCTTCTCCTTGTCTAGTTGTATAATCTATATTAGTTTCTGCAATAGCATTACTTACTATTTTACTTCCCAAAGTATTTTCTGCATAAACTTCAATATTAGGATTATATTTATTAGATGAAGTTATATTTATATTAGCAGAAAATGTCCTGTTCATATTATCACTTTGATCATCATCAGTTCTTAAAAAAGTAATATCCATTACATAAGAATGTTTAACACCAGGATTAATTTTTATACTAGAGGCAACAATAGGATTACTAACAGGCATAGAAGTTTGTTTTATAATAGCTCCACCATTCGAACCACTCAAAGTAAATACCAAATCATCAGGATCAGCAAAATTATTAACTAAATCATTTAATTTAATATCATAATAAGCAACTACATCACCCGTATTTTCTACTGTAAATGTTTTACTAATACTTTCTCCTGTATATGCATTAACCATTGATACATTACTAGTATCTACATATGTAATTTGAATATTTTTATTAAATGTTGCAATATTTATATCTTTGCCTTCACCTTCTATGTCCAAACTAAAATAAGCATATGTAGCAGCAATCATTAAAATTACTAACATAATAATACCAATGCTCGCAAATATCGTACTAATTTTACCAGCCCTCATATACCCAACTCCTATTTTCTACTAGAATAATTATATAATTAATAGTATTTTTTTTCAATAAAATTTGAAATATTTATACTTTTTTGGTAAAATACTACCGAGGAGGAAAAAGAATATGATAAAGGAATCAGATATATTAAATGAAAAAGATATTAAAACATTAAAAAAAGTTAGTACTGAAGTTACATTTCCTCTTAGTGAAGATGACTTATATTTAATCAATAATATGATTATGTATCTAAGATTAAGTCAAGATGAAGAATATGCTAAAAAATATAATATAAGAGCTGGTATGGGACTTGCAGCAATACAATTAGGTGTATCAAAAAGATTTTTCGTTATTTCATATAAAAAAGAAGATGGAACATTTGAAGAATATAAAGTAATAAATCCTAAAATCATTTCTCATTCTGAAGAACAAGTTTATGTAGAAGAAGGAGAAGGATGTTTAAGTGTTACTAGATATGTAGAAGGTATTGTTCCTAGATTTGCAAGAGTAACAGTTGAATATCAAGATGAAGAAGGAAATAAAGTAACTAAAAGAGTACGTGAAGAAATAGCAGTTGCATTTCAACATGAAATAGATCATTTAAATGGAATACTTTTCACTGACAAAATTGATCCTAAAGATCCATTTAAAAACCAAGAAAATATGAGAGCTATATAACAAGTAAGAAATTACTTGTTTTTATTTTAGGTCTTTAGAATATACCTTCTATAATTATAAAAATATAATATTATAGGAGGCAAAATGAATAATAATTGTAATTGTAATAATAAAATAAAAGTATTCCCACCATTCTATACTTGTTATGGTGCAACTGGTCCTACAGGGCCAACGGGACCTAGTGGTGGTGCTACAGGACCTACCGGGGCTACTGGTCCTACAGGCGCAACAGGACCTACTGGACCAACTGGGCCTACAGGAATAACACCTACTCTATCAATTGGAACAATAACTACAGGAGATCCAGGAACTGAAGCATCAGCAACAATAATTGGAACTGCTCCAAATTATATACTCAATTTAACTATACCACAAGGTCCTACAGGCACAACAGGACCTACCGGGGCTACTGGTCCTACAGGACCTACCGGACCAACGGGACTTACTGGTGAAACTGGTGCCACTGGACCAACAGGGCCAACGGGACCTACTGGTGAAACTGGTGCTACTGGACCAACAGGGCCAACGGGACCTACTGGTGAAACTGGTGCTACTGGACCTACCGGACCAACGGGACTTACTGGTGAAACTGGTGCTACTGGACCTACCGGACCAACGGGACTTACTGGTGAAACTGGTGCCACTGGACCAACAG
>CAKOJC010000011.1 GCA_934088535.1 uncultured Bacilli bacterium
TGGAGCTTGTGCTAAACATCAAAGACATATTGCTAATCAAATTAAGATTGCTAGATATATGGCTTTATTACCATATATAAAATAGTTATAAATATTAAGTAGTAGAAATACTACTTTTTTAATTGTAAAGTTTTTCTTTGTGCCTTGAATTTTAATCTATATAATGATAGATTGTATATGGAGGTATATCATGGAAAAATTTTTATCTAAAAAGGTTATTATTGCGACAATTACAGGTGGAGCTTATGGAATGTCTAATTCTTATAAGGGAGTTGTAACATCTTTTGATGATGAATATATTTGTCTAGATGAAAAAACATATATTGCTATAAAATATATAGCATCTATAACTATAAAATAAATTATATTAAATATTTAATGAAAATATTATTATTTTCATTTTTTATTGCAATAAAAAAGAGATAATTATCTACGATTATCTCTATTTATAAGTATTAATCTAAGTATTTGTAATGCTTCTGCTAAGAAACCTGCAACATATGTGAATGCTGCTGCATTTAGTACGCTGTTAGTTCCATTTATATTTTTTTTACTATAAAGTCCTATATCCTTTAATTGCTCTTTTGCTTTAGAGGAAGCATTAAATTCAACTGGGAGAGTTATTAATTGAAATAATAAACCAACAAGTAGAAGTATAATACCTATATCAATAAAGTCAAATGCAGATGCTGCAAAACCTATAATTATAAATAAGCTAGATATATGAGATGTGAAGTTTACTATTGGTACTAGAAAACTTCTAAATCTTAAGAAGAAATATCCCTCTTTATTTTGTATTGCATGTCCTACTTCATGAGCTGCGACTGCTGCTGAGCTAATACTTTTCCCTCTATAAATATTAGAAGATAAAACTACTTTCTTTTTTCTTGGATCATAATAGTCAGTAAGTTCTCCACTTGTTTCATATATTTCTATATTATTAAGTCCATTTTTATCAAGAATCATTCTTGCAACCTCTTTACCAGTTAATTTTTTGTCATTTTCAATACTTGAATATCTTGAATAAGAACTTTTAATACTAAGTTGAGCAACTAAAGGTATTAGAATAATTAACAATATTAATAAAAAATCCATTTCAATCACCAACACAATAATAACATATTATTGTGAAAGATTTAAGAAATTATACCTTAAAACCTATAGATGGTGTGTAATTTTTAATATTTAAAGTATCTTTTATAGAATTTTTATCTAATTTTATTTTATTAATTTTTAAGTTATTTAATTTTTTATCTATAGATTTAGCTTCTTTAAATTTTTTATTTTTCAATAGTTCTATTTTCATTGTTAATAACTTGTTAGTTTCTTTTTTAATAGAAGTGTTATTTATTTTTGTTTTAGTGCATATTAGATCTAGTAATTCTAGACTTTTGTCAGGATTCTTTTTTGTTTTATCTTTATCTGTAATATTTACTATATATTTTAAGTCATTGCCACTAATTTTTACGTTATGAAATTTTTCATAGTATTTTTTTGTATTTTTTAGTATATTTAATGTTTCATCCTTTGTTGGTTCATTTACTTTTATTATTTGGAATCTTCTATTAAGTGCTTTATCTTTTGAAATGGTTTTATTATATTCATTTATTGTAGTAGCACCTATACATTTTATTTTGTTTCTTGCTAGATATGGTTTTAGAATGTTTGAGGCGTCTATTGCGCCTTCTGCGCCTCCTGCACCAACCATTGTGTGTATTTCATCAATAAATAGAATTAAGTCTTCATTACTTTCAAATTCGTTTATAATCTTTTCTATTTTTTCTTCAAAATCTCCTCTATACCTAGTACCACTTACTATTGAAGAAATAGTTAATTCAATTATTTGTTTGTTTTTTAAATATTCTGGTACTTGATCTTTATTTATTTTTTCAGCTAAGGCTTCTACTATAGCTGTTTTACCCACACCTGCTTCCCCAATTAAAATAGCATTACTTTTATCTTTTTTGCATAATGCTTCTATTAACTCATTTAATTCTTTATCTCTTCCAGTAATATTATAATTTTTATTTTTTACTTTTTCATTTAGATTAACTCCGTATTTCAAATTATTTTCATTTAAAAGCTTTTTATATATTTTATTAATATTTACTTTTTGATTATTTAATATTGTTATAGCTATACCATCATTATTTTTTATTATGTTTAGTAACACATTTTTAAGTGTTATTTTGTTATCTTCTACAGAGTCTAATATTATTTTCTTTAATAGTGGTGTATAGGTTGGGATAATAGTTTTATTATCTTTTTTTATAAATTTATTTATTTCTTTTATAAACTCTTTTTTGTTTATTTCGTTTTTTAATATATTGGATATTTCATTGTTTATAGATAGTGCTCCAACTATTAAATGTTCTGTTCCTATAAAATTATGTTTGAGTTTTATTGCTTCTCTTTCACTTTGTTTTAATGCTTTTATTAAATTTTCATCATATTCTATCATATATTAATATTATGTTTTGAATGCAAAAAAAAATACAGAATTTAATCTGTATTTAATTTTATATTAGCATTGCGGCTACTGTAGTTAGAATTACAATTCCAAATAGTACTAATGCTAGTTTCCAAGTTTTTTTAATCCATTCAGTATAAGGAATATTTAAGTAAGTAAGTCCTAATACTAAGGCTGCACTTGTTGGTACTACAAACATTGTAACACCATAAAGTCCTTGAATTAATGTTCCTGTAACAACTGTACTAGCACCTTCAGCAGCTATTTGTGGAATAACGTAGTTAGCTACATATAGCATATCTACGTGTAATGCTGAACCAAGGATTGTTGCAACTGTTGTAAAGAAAATATTGAATTTACTAGTTGCTCCTAAGATCCATCCTGCTACTGTTGGGTAGAACATTGTATTACCAGCAAAGTAGATAACACAATATACCATTACTACCATTAATGCTGATGGTAACATTTTTTTAGCTCCATCTGCCATATATGAGAACATATCTCTATGTTTCATTCTATAGAATCTTCCAAGTAGTAATGCTGCAAGAATACACATAACTGCCATTTCAGCATAATACCAATTACCAAATTCTTCGATTGTACCAAAGATGTTTTTAAAGATTTCAAAATCTTTAATTTTAACACCCATAACTGTTTCATTTAATTTAGTGAATATACTTACATTAAATGTAGATGTCCAACTAGTACAAGCTACTATTAATAGTACAAATAATAATGCAAAGATTACTATGATTGGTACTACTGAATATTTATTAGCGTTCTTTTCACCAATAAATAAATCGTTATCGATTGCATTTTCAATTTTGTTTTCTACCTTTTTAACTGTAGTGTGTTTAGCTTTAACTAAATAGAATATTAATGCTGCTAATGATAATACTAATATAGCAACTCTGTACCATATACCAACACTTAATTTATCTACTGATAATTGTTCGTTGATTACACCAGTAATATTGTAACTAATTGTACTACCAATTGTACCTACTAACATAGCACCAAATGTTGCTACTGCAGCAGTTATTTTATCATATCCCATTGATAGAATAATACTAATAATTAATGGGAAGAAGATAAATAGTAGTAGTCCATAGTTAAACACTGAAGTTAATGCTACGATAATGATTGAAGCAATAAGTAAGAATACTATTTCCTTTCCTCTAAATTTGCTTGCTATTTTTTCAATCCATGCTCTATATTTTCCAGTTTTACCAAGTACTCCATAAAGGGCTCCTACTGAAACTAGAAAGATAAATATTTGGATGAAATATTTAAATTCGAATGCTCCAAAGATTAATTGGAAAAAATCAAAGAAACCAATTCTATATTTTCCAAGTTCTGCAAGTTCTCCTGAATTGAAGTAACTAGCTGGAACAAACCAAGTTATTACTACTATAGCAAGTAGTGTAAACATGATTATTTTAAATAATCCAGTTTTTTTCATCTCATAATCCTCCTCAATTGTTATTATATAATAAAAAAACTAGTAAATTCAAGAAAATACTAGCTTTTTTATTATTTTTCACAAGATAAACAAGATATATGATTATAAATTTTATTTAAACAATTATTAAATTCTTCTTCTGTTTTGCAAGTTACTATTTCTTGTTTTAATTCTTTTGATTTTGGAATGTATTTTAAATATGCGAGTGCATGCGTTTTAATATCGAGTAATGCTTTTCTTTCGTTTGTATTCTTTTTAAGTAATTCATAGTGATATTTTAGCATATCTATTCTATCTTTATATGTTGGTTCATCTATTATTTTACCATTCTCTATATATTCTACACATTCTTTTATAATCCATGGGTTACCTATAGATGCTCTTCCAATCATTACCGCATCGCATCCTGTTTCTTCAAGCATTCTTTTAGCGTCTTCCTTAGTATGTATGTCTCCGTTTCCAATTACAGCTATGTTCACTGCGTCTTTGACTTTTTTAATAAGGGTCCAATCCGCATTACCAGTGTAAGCTTGTTCTCTTGTTCTTGGATGTATTGCAATTGCAGATGCGCCTGCTTTTTCTATTAGTTTTGCGACTTCCACACAGTTAATTGAATCTTTATTCCATCCTGATCTAATTTTAACAGTAACAGGTGTATTAACATTCTTTACAACAGCAGAAACTATTTCATAAATTTTTTCAGGATTTTTTAAAAGTCCAGAGCCTGCTTGTGATTTAAGTGCAACTTTAGGTACAGGGCATCCCATATTTATATCTATAATGTCTGGGCGTGCATTTTCTTCAACATATTTAGCGGCTTTTATGAAAGAATCTGCGTCGCTTCCAAATATTTGTAGTGATATAGGTCTTTCTTCATCATTTATTTTTAACATATCTATAGTATTCTTACTATTATAAATAATTCCCATGTTACTTACCATTTCTGAATATATAAGACCTGGGTTCATACTTTTTAGAATCATTCTATAAGATTCATTAGATATACCAGCCATAGGTGCACATACAATTCTATTACTAATTTTTACTTTTCCAATATTCCACATAAAATTTCCTCATAGATAATTTAACATTTTATAAACATTTTTTCAATAAAAAAAGCGATTACTCGCTTTTTGTTGCTGTTGCTTTACAACTTATATTAGATTTTATTCCTAAGAATGTATATTTTTTAGTAGTTGTATCTATTGATTCTTCTTTAGATGGATTAATGTCTCCACAACTTAGTGACATTTTATATCCTTCTTGAATTTTGAAAGTAATTTCGTTATCTTTTCCTTCTTCTATTTCAGCTGAAGTTGAACCATTTAATATTGTTATTTCTTCTGGTAATTCTATCTTAAATGAATATTTTTTAGGAGCTGTTTTATTAAATGTTATAGTACATGTGTTATTATCAATTACTTTGTCAATATTAAATGTGTTTTCATTAAATACTCCTTGTTGTAATTTACTACTACATTTTATTGTTGGATTTGCATATCCTTCTTTTGGAGTAACTACTTCTTTAATATTTTCTCCATAATTTACTGTTTTGGTAGTTGCTCCATCTCCATTTGTTACATTAATATTAACTGTTAATTCTTTTAACTTGAATGATACTGTACATGATACATCTTTTGTTATGGAATTTATTGTTAAAGTATTTTTTGTTTCATCCCAAGATGTTTGCTTATTATCTGAACAGATTGTATTATTAAATGTATATCCTTCAGCTGGTTTAATAATAAATTGTCCATCTTGTTCTCTTGCAATATATTTTGGATTATTTTCATCTAATGTTGCATTACTATCTGTTATTGTAAGTGTTACTTCATATTTAGCTTTTACAAAATATAGTTCACAAGTACTTTCTTTTTCTTCTTTAGGAATAAATTTCCATTCTTTTGTATTGAAGTCTCCTGTAATATCGTTAGTACAAGTAAATCTTGAGAAAGTATATAATTCATTTACTGTTTCTATGCCATTTTCATCAGTAGTTTTTTCATTCATTGGCATTTGTTGTACTTCCTGATCTTCTAAAAAATACTTATAAGTAATTGTTCCTTTAGGTTTTTCTGGTTCAACAGGCTTTCCTTTCTTACTTTCTATAAAACCAATTACACCACCTGTGGTTGCAATTATAAACATAAAAATTAATACTATAAACATTCCTTTATTTTTCATTTTTCCTCCACTATTATATAGTAATTTTATAATATATAGTCGTTAATTGTCAAGAATGCATATTTTAATTATACTTAATAATTTGTAAAAATATGAAAAAACATTTGACAATTCTATATACATTTTATATAATATTCCCGGTACATTTTAATGGAGATGCAGTTTCTGTGGGAAAGAAATAGCTATAGTTGCAAATATAGTGTGCATCAAAGTTGAAGGAAGGAAATAATATATTATGAAAACATTTATGTTAAAAAAAGAAGACGTTAAACATAATTGGTATGTTATTGATGCTGAAGGACAAAACTTAGGTAAAGTTGCTGCTTTAGCTGCTTCTGTATTAAGAGGTAAACATAAACCAACTTATACTCCACATATTGCTTGTGGTGATAACGTTATTATTATCAATGCTGAAAAGGTAAATTTAACTGGAAACAAATTAAATGATAAAATGTACTATAATCATAGTGGTTATCCAGGTGGCCTTAGAGAAAGAAATGCTAAGACTATGATTGAAAAATATCCAGTAGAAATGGTAGAAAGAGCTGTTAAAGGTATGCTTCCTAAGAATAGACTTGGAAGACAAATCTATAGACAATTATTTGTTTATGCTGGTAATGAACATAAACATGAAGCTCAAAAACCAGAAAGATTAGAGGTAAAGTAAGATGGCAGAAAAGAATAAGTATACTGCAATAGGCAGAAGAAAAAGAAGTGTTGCTAAAGTAACTTTAGTTCCAGGAAAAGGTAATATTACTGTTAATGGTAAAGATGTAAAAGATTACATGCCTTATGAAACATTAGTTATGGATTTAGTACAACCATTAGAACTTGCTGATTCTAAAGAAAAATATGATATCAATATCGTAGTTAAAGGTGGAGGTTTTTCTGGACAAACTGGAGCTATTAGATTAGGTATTGCAAGAGCTTTAATGCTTGCTAATGCTGAACATAGACCAGTACTTAAATCAAATGGTATGATTACTCGTGATGCTAGAATTAAGGAAAGAAAGAAATATGGACTTAAGAAAGCACGTAGAGCACCTCAATTCAGTAAGAGATAGTAAAATCTATGATAAAATACCCTGTAAATCTTGTATTTATGGGGTTTTTATTTTGCTAAGATACTCATTAAACACCATAAAATCTAGTTTGTAGCACACAAGTAGCACATACTTTATTTTTACATATTAGAAATTTATTATTTCATGCTATAGTGTTTTTTATAAAGGAAGTGAATAATAATGCAACTAAAAAAAGATGTTATATTAGGTGTAATTATTGGAGATATAGCAGGATCGAGATTTGAATTAAAAAATAATAAATATGGTAAAAAATTTGAATTTTTACATAAATTTTGTAGATATACAGATGATTCCGTAATGACACCTGCAGTTGCAAAGGCATTTTTAGAAACTAAAGATGACTATAGTAACTTTGAAGAAAATGTAATAAATTCTATGACAGAAGTTGGAAGAAAATATCCACGCTGTGGATACGGTCCAAGTTTTTATAGATGGATTATGTCTGAAGATCATAAACCATATGGTAGTTTTGGTAATGGATCAGCTATGAGAATTAGTGCCGTAGGTGTAGTAGCAAAAAGTATAGATGAGGTTAAAAGATTATCTGCAATCGTTACAAATGTTTCACATAATCATCCTGATAGTATAAATGTATCTGAAGCAAGTGCTGTGGCAATTTATATGGCACTCGATGGGAAAAGCAAAGATGAGATAAAGAAATATATTGAGACAAATTATTTCAAAATAGATGATTTAAAAATAAATACTATGAAACCAAAATACTTTCATATCAATTGTATAGAAACAGTTAAACAATCAATAGGAGTATTTTTAGAATCAACTGATTTTGAAGATGCAATCAGAAATGCAATAGCACTTGGTGGAGATAGTGACACAATAGGTACAATTACAGGTAGTATAGCATCTGCGTTTTATGGTGTTCCTGAAGATATTAGTAAAAAGGCTTTAGAGTATTTAGATGATTATTTAATTAAAATTCATGATGATTTTAATGCGAAATATATGTGATAGGTGAGTGGCAAAAAGCTTTAAAAAAGATAGCTAATTAAAAATAATCATATGCTTAGTTTTATCTCAAGGAGGTTATGAACTATATATAGAAAAGCTTGTTAAAAATTGAATTTTAGATAAATAATAAAAAGTAATATTGATTACAAAAAAAGGTCTTATTAAACTCAAATTTATATTTGAGTTTTTTTTACATAAAAATAAGAAAACTATAAAAAAAATAATTTTAAATTCATACTATTAATGTTATAATTATCATAATAGGAGAGTGAAGTAAGTGGCAGCAAAAGTATTTAAAACTATAGAAGAACAAATACAAATATTAATAAGTAAAGGACTTACTGTAGAAGATTATGATAAGTCAAGTGAAATACTACTTAGAGAAAATTATTTCTTTTTAAATGGATATAGATCACCTTTTTTAATAACAGGGACTAAAAGATTTGTAGAAGGTTCTACTTTTGAAGAATTGTATTCATTATTTAAGTTTGATAGATATTTTAGAAATATAATATTTAAAAATGTCTTAATAGTTGAAAATAACTATAAATCAATATTTAGTTATGTGCTTAGTAAAAAATATGGTTATAAAGAAAAAGATTATTTAAATGTGAATAACTTTAATAAAAATAAGGATACTAATAGACAGATAAATGATTTATTAAGAAAACTTAAGAGACAAATTAGAATTAATGGATACCAACATCAAGCTACTAGTCACTATATTAATAATTATGGTTATATACCTATGTGGGTTAGTGTTAAGGTATTAAGTTTTGGTCTTATGAGTGAGTTATTTTCTATTCTTAAAGATGTTGATAGGGAAGAAATAGCGTCATATTATAACATAGGTGCTGATGAATTAGAGGATTATTTATCAATTTTATCTAATTATAGAAATCTATGTGCTCATGAAGATATTCTATATAATCATGAAACACAAAAAGAAATAGATGATACTACTTATCATGAATTATTAGAAATACCAAAAGTAGAAGGTGAATATATTTATGGTAAACATGATATATTTGCATTAATTATAATTTTAAAGCAAATGCTTACTCATACTGATTTTAAAATGATGATGAATGAGATAGATTATGAAATAGAATGGTTAAGTTCTAAATTACATTCTGTTGATGTTCAAAAAGTATTATATAGAATGGGATTTCCAGATAATTATAAACAAATATCATATATGGACTAGGAGGATTATATGAAAAAAGATACTACTTATATAATTAGTATTATAGCTTCGTTATTTATTGGTGCGTTATTGATGTATACATATATAGTTAAAAATCCAATAGCTCAAGTTTCTGGTGGAGATGGTATAGTTAAAAATGTTAATGTTACAGAAAATGGTATATCTTCTGGAATAGAAAATGTTTATGATGCTGTAGTGGTAGTAGAAAATTATCAAAATGGTAAACTAGTTGGTATTGGGTCTGGATTTATATATGATATTAAAGGATATATAATGACTAATCATCATGTTATAGATGAAGCTACTGAACTTAAAGTTAAGTTAACTAGTGGAGAAAATGTAGTTGCTAGTGTAGTTGGTAGTGATGAATACGCAGATATTGCAGTTATTAAGATTGATCAAAGTCATGTTAAAAGAGTTGCTAAAATGGGTGATAATAGTAAGATGAAAGTAGGAGATACTGTATTTACTATTGGTTCTCCAATTAGTATAGATTATGCTGGAACTGTTACTCGTGGAATATTAAGTGGTAAAGATAGAATGGTTGCTGTTTCTGTTGGTAATTCTAGTTCAAGCGATTGGATTATGAATGTTATGCAGACTGATGCAGCTATAAATCCTGGTAATAGTGGTGGACCTTTATGTAATGTTAATGGTGAAGTAATTGGAGTTAATTCAATGAAAATTGTTAAATCCGAAATAGAAGGTATTGGATTTGCTATTCCTATTGAAGATGCTGTTGAATATGCTAAATTAATAATAAGTGGAGAAAAGATTCAAAGAGCTTATTTAGGAATTAGTATGATAGATTTAACAGTATCAAATCAATATTTAAGACAACAAGGAATTACAATAGATGAAAGTATTACTACTGGAGTAGTGGTGGTTAGTACTGAGGATAATGGCCCTAGCGCTAAAGTAGGATTAGAAAAAGGAGACGTTATAGTTAAAATAGGCGAATATGATGTAACTAGTGTTGCTGAGTTAAGATACTATTTATATAAATATAAACCTAATGATACAATTGAGATAAAGGCAATTAGAGGTAAAACAAATAAAACCTTTAAAGTAACTCTTGGAGCAAATTAATTGCTCCTTTTTTCTTGATAAAATGCATATAATCTTATATAATTAGTATAGATAATAAAGGGTTGGTATTATGAAAAAAGATTATGAATATTTAGATAGTAAGAAGGTTTTAAAAGAACTTAAAACTTCTCTTAATGGACTTAGTGAAAAAGAAGTTAAACATAGATTAAAAAGTTATGGGTTAAATGAACTTCCAAAAGAAAAGCAAAAAAGTATTGTTGAAGTTTTTTTAAGCTCAATAAATGATCCAATTATATATGTTTTATTAGTTGCGGCTATACTTTCTTTTATAGTTGGTGAAGTATTAGATGGACTTGCTATTATATTTATTATAATGGTAGATGCTGTTGTTTCTACTATTCAAGAAGTAAAAGCTGAAAAGAATTCAGAAGCACTTAAAAATCTTATTAAAGTAAAAGTAAAAGTTGTACGTGAAAATAAACATTACGAGATAGATTCTTCTTATTTAGTACCTGGAGATATAATTATTATTGAACCTGGAACTAAAGTATCAAGTGATGCAAGAATTATAAATTCAAATAATCTTACTGTTGATGAATCAGTTCTTACTGGTGAGAGTATTGGAGTTGCTAAAAATAATGAAGCATCTAGTCTTGGTGATGATAGTAAAAAATGTATGCTATATGCAGGAACTTCTGTATTGACTGGAAGAGCTATTGCTGTTGTAACTGCGACTGGTATAGATACTGAAGTTGGAAAAATAGCTGAGAAAGTTACTACTACTGAAGAAAGTAAATCCCCACTTACAATTAGAATGGAGAAATTCTCTAAACAAATTACTTTATTAATAGTAGGAATTTCTATTATTATTGGTTGTGTTCTTATATATAAACAATATCATTTTATGGATATATTCTTAGCTGTAGTTGCTCTTGCGGTATCTGCTATGCCTGAAGGACTTCCTTTATCATTAACGCTTGCTCTTACTATTGGATCTAATAAAATGGGTAAGAGAAATGTTATTGTTAAGAAACTTAACTCAGTTGAAAGTCTTGGAAGTTGTACAGTTATTGCTAGTGATAAAACTGGTACTCTTACTGTAAATGAGCAAACTGCTAAAAAAATATTACTTCCTAGTGGTGAAACATTCTTAATTGATGGTAATGGTTATAATGATTCTGGAAAAGTTGTTCCTGTTGGGGATGCTAATATGGCTAATGCTAAATATATAGCTACTCTTGGAGTTATAAATAATGAATCTATGCTTGAAAAGGTAAAGGGCAAATGGGATAAATTTGGAGATTCAATAGATATAGCATTCTTAGCACTTGGAAGAAAACTTGGAATACATAATTTGGAATTTAAGAAGGTATATGATATACCATATGAATCAGAAAAAAAATATAGTGCAGTATTCTATAAAATAGATGGAGATGTTTTATGTACAGTCAAGGGTTCTGTAGAAACAATATTAGAATTTTGTAAATATAGTTATGAAGATGGAGAAAAAGTTAAATTAAATAAAGAAAAAATATTAAAACAAAATGAAGAATTAGCATCTAATGGTTATAGAGTTATTGCTTTATGTGATGGAGATGTAGCATTAAAGGAAAAATATGGTGTAGCAGATGTTAAGAATCTTAATTTTATAGGATTAGTTGGATTTATTGATCCAGTTAGAAAAGAAGCAGTAAGCGCTATTAAAAAGTGTAAAACTGCTGGTATAAAAGTTCTTATGATTACCGGAGATCATGCTTTAACTGCTTATGCAATTGCAAAAGACTTAAATATAGTTAGTGATAGAGATGAAGTCGTTACAGGAAGCGATTTAGATTTTTATTCAGATAATGATGAAAAATTTGATATATTTATTAAAGATAAAAGGGTATTTGCTAGAGTTACTCCTTTACAAAAGTTAAAGATAGTTGAATCATTACAACGTCAAGGTGAATTTGTTGCGGTAACTGGTGATGGTGTTAATGATGCGCCTGCGATTAAGGCGGCTAATATTGGAGTTGCAATGGGAAGTGGAACGGATGTAGCGAAAGAAACAGCTAAAATGATTATAATAGATGATAATTTCTCATCAATAGTTGCTGGAATTGAAGAAGGACGTAATGCTTACTCAAATATTAGAAAAATATGTTTAATGTTGCTTTCTTGTGGACTTGCTGAAGTGTTATTTTTCGTTTTATCAATAGCATTTGATTTACCAATGCCTTTAGTAGCAATTCAGTTATTGTGGTTAAATTTAGTAACAGATGGTCTTCAAGATATGGCACTTTCATTTGAAAGAGAAACAGATACAATAATGAAAGAAAAACCTAGAAGTACTAAAGAAAGTCTATTTGAAAAAGAATTAGTTAAACAAATATTCTTAAGTGGTATATTTATTGGTGTACTTGTATTTACTGTATGGTATGTGCTTATTAATAAATTACATATGGAAGTTGCTCATGCTCGTGGTTATGTACTAGCACTTATGGTATTTATACAAAATATGCATGTATTGAACTGTAGAAGTGAAAGTAAAAGTGTATTTGAAAATGGATTTAAACAAAATAAATTCGTGTTATTTACAATAGTTGGAACAATAGTATTACAAATGATAGTTATGGAAGTACCAATATTATCTAGATTCTTACAAACATATGATGTACCTAACTTACATTTAATAATATTATTTATGTTATCACTTCCAATACTATTTGTAATGGAAATGTATAAGTATTCAAAAAAGACTAAAAATAAATAATCTTATGATATAATAATCTATGGGAGAAGAAAATATGAAGAAGAATATATTAATGTTAATTAATGGATTTGGTGTAGAACAAAGAGATTCTTATGATATATATTCAGCTGAATTAATGCCTAATATGGACAAACTTACTAAAGAAGGATTGTTTTCTTCTTTAAGTAGTAAAGATTTGGATTATAAAAGTGGATATAGAAGTTTTAGTATAGGCATAAAAGAACCATTATCTTATAGTATAGTAGAAAATTCTATAACAAATGGATCTTATAAGGAAGCACAAATACTTAAATATTTATATTCACAATTAGGAACAGAAAGTGAAACTAAATTACATATATTTTGTTTTTGGGATAATAATAGAACAATAGAACAGTTATTAACTTATATAAAAGATATGGGATTACATATTAAAACTAAGATATTTATCCATTTAGTTTTAACTCAACAATCATTAAATGATTATAAGGATATGGATAGATGTTTTACTACATTAAATTATGAACTTGGTGATCAAGTTAAATTAGGGGTAGTTAGTGGCGAGCAACATTTAGAAAATTTACTTGCTTTTAAAGATTTTGTTAAAACGCTTGCTACTGAAGCTGGTGAAAAGTGGAAAGATTTATCTAAGAAGACAGAAGTTTTGTTACAAACTAAGACTATACCAGCTAAAGCTAGAACATTTGCTGTAAACCCTGGCTTTGGTATTAACAATGGTGATTATTTCTTATTCTTTAATTATTCTAATACAGATGTAACAAGATATTTAAAAGAGCTAGATGTCCAAAGATATAGAAAGTTAGATTCAAGTACTATTAAGGCTTATTCTTTATTCCCAGTTAAATGTGAAGTTAGACAAATACCTTATATGTTCAATTTTGCTGTTTCTTCTACTTATGCTTTAAAATCTTTAGAGTCAGTGGGGGCTAAAGCATTGATATTAGCTGAGAAAGATAAATGTCCTTATATAAATTATTATATGACTGGACTTAGAAATACAGTAAGTGAAAGTATTAAATATTTATCTGTTGATGATGGATTTATATATGATCCTGATAAGGTAGTTCAAACATTAAAAGCATATCCTCAAGAGATGATAATAATTAATTATGAAATAGAAACATGTAAAAATGTTGATGAAATAGAAGAAAGACTTAAAAAAATAGATGCAGTTATTGGAAAAGTATCAGAATTTACTTTATCTAATAGTTATGGTTTATTTATTTCATCTTTATATGGTATAGAAAAAGAAATGTATAACACTAAACATGAACTATGTAAAGTTAATTTTTCAGTTAGAGTACCTGTTGTTGTTTATGATAAAGGATTACCTGGTGGTACTTATAGAATTGATGAAGGGACTACGTATGATTTATTGAATGCTATGATACATAATATTAATCCAGCTTTTGATAATACTGGTATAATAAAGAAGAAATCAGGTATTATGTCAATATTCTTTAAAAAGCCAAAGGGGGATAAGAAATGAAAAAGACGACATTTAGAAGATTTTGTGCTTATTTAATGGATACTATGGTAATAGTTCTTATAAGTTCATTATTTGTTAAAATAGAATTTATTAATCCTAATTATGATGAATATCAAAAAGTATATGAAGATTATATAGAATATACATCAAATATAGAAAATTTAGAAAATATAGCCAGTGATAATACATTAACTGATTTTTCTTATAAATTAGCTAAAACTGGTGTAGCTACTAGTATCATATCTTTAGTTGTTACTACTTTATATTTTGTTGGATTCCAATATTTAAATAGAGGACAGACTTTAGGAAAGAAAGTATTTAAAATTAAAGTAGTAGATGGTGATAATAAAAGAGTTAAATTTTATCAATTATTAGTTAGAAGTTTACTTATAAATAGTATATTGACATCATTTGTATCTATTTTAGCTGTTTCATTTTTAAGTAAGGTTGCTTATTTTAGAGTAAGTCAATTTACACAGTTATTTGATGTTACTGTTCTTTGTACTTCATTTATACTTATGATGTTTAGAGAGGATGGTAAAGGTCTTCACGATTTACTTATTGGTACTAGAGTAGTATTTGATGATATAGAAGAAGAAACTATTAAAGAAGCAAAAGTAGTTGAAAAAGATGAAACTAAGAAGTCAGTTAAGAAAACTACTAGAAAGGAGAAATAATGAAGATAGGTATAGCTAATGATCATCATGGTGTAGAAGTTAAAAATAAAATAATGAATTATCTACATGAAAAAGGTATTGAATGTGTAAATTTTGGTACTAATGATAACAATAGTGTTGATTATGTTGAATATGCTGTAAAGTTATGTACAGCAGTAAATAAAAAAGAGGTTGACTTAGGTATATTAATATGTGGAACTGGAATAGGCATGAGTATTGCTGCTAATAAAATAAAAGGAATTAGATGTGGTAAAGTTACTACTCCTCGTGAAGCAGCTCTTACAAAAGAACATAATATGGCTAATGTAATATCTCTTTCTGAATATACTGAAAACGTAGAAGAAATAGTAGATGCATTTATCAATACTAAAAATTCTACAGAAGAAAGACATATCAGAAGAATAGAAGAAATAAGTGAATTAGAGGGATAATATGAATAAAAATTTATTAAAAATAGCAGGTATTATATCACTAGTTTTAGGTATAATATGTTGTCTTACAATAGTTGGTGCAATAGTTGGTGTTCCACTTATAATCGGTGGTAACAAAATAAAAGATATGGCCAATTTAAGTGATCAAGAATTATTACAACAAAAAGATACAATACTAATATGGATGGTTGTGTTCTTAGTATTTAATCAAATAAGTGGTATTTTAGTGTTAATATTCTATATTGATATGGATGGAAGTTTAAGTAATACGCTTAATAGTTCTAATAAAAAGAGTAATGATAAATATGATGAACTAGAAAAACTTAAAAAACTATATGATGATAAAGTATTAACTAAAGAAGAGTTTGAAACTGAAAAAGATAAAATACTTAATAAATAACATTATAGAAATATAATGTTTTTTTTATGAATAAATTTCGTAAAAAGGTTCATTCTATTATTAGGAGAGTGAAAAATGAGTAAATATTCTAAAATATTATTACCAACATTTTATATTGGTATAGTTGCTGTAATGGTTTTATGTGTTATGTTAGTTGTGTCTGGAGTTAAATCATTTTTGGTAGAAAGAGAAGATATAAATTATACTCTTGATAATGTGTTTGATGATAATACTAAAACTGTTGTTAAGACACAAAGCAATAATATCGTTAAGCCTTTTATAGCTGAAACTGTTAAAGTAGGAAGATATTTTTATGACTTTGAATCAGATGAAAAGAAACAACAAAGTTCATTAATACTATTTGAAGATACATATATGCAGAATAATGGAGTTGATTATGTAGATAGTAAAGATTTTGATATAGTTTCTATACTCGATGGTGAAGTTGTATCAGTAGAAGATAGTGAAGTTTATGGAAAAGTTGTGACTATAAAACATAACGATAATTTAAAATCAGTATATTCTAATGTAACAGGTGTACTTGTGAATGTTGGCTATAAAATTGGTCAAGGTGAAGTATTTGCGATGAGTAGTAAATCTAAATTAAATACTGAAGATGAATCAATGTTACATTTTGAAGTTTATTATAAAGGAAGTGCTATTGATCCTGAAAATATGTATACTATGACAGTTAGTGATTTTGAATAAGGAATATTTAAAATATTCTTTTTTCTTGGCTTTTTCATTGAAAATGTAAGGTTAGAGTGGTATTATTAAGGTGTATATATTAAAAGGAGACTATAATGATTAATTATGTGGTTGTGGATGATAATAACACCCATAGGAAAAGAGTAGTTAATGCTATTATTAGTAAAATGATGAGTAATCAAATTGAATTTAATATTAAAGAATTTGATGACTATTCTCCTGGACTCTTAAATTATATTAAAGACGAAAGAAGAAACACAGTGTATATTCTTGATTTAGAATTACCTAGTGGTGATGGTATCGATATTGCAAGATACATAAGAAATGACTGTAACAATTGGATTAGTCCTATTATAATTGTTACTGCTCATACTTCGCTTTATTATGAAGTTTATAAGCAAAGATTACAACTTTTAGATTTTATTGGTAAATGCAATTCGGTAGAAGATGGAATATCTGAAAATATAGATATTTGTCTTAGAATGTTAAGTGTAGAAAGAGTGTATAGATATACTTATAAAAGTGTAGATCATGCTATATCTATTAATAACATAGATTATATTATTAGAGAAGGTAGACAAGCCAAAATAGTTACTTGTGATGGAGAATACTATCAAAATATATCTATAAAAGATATAAAGAATGATTTACCAGATTATTTTATATGCTCAAATAAAGGCATTTTAATAAATTATAAGAATATTGATAAAATTGATTGGAATGATAATAAAGTTTACTTTAAAGATGGCAAATCTGATTATCTAGTATCTCGTAGTCATAAAAAGGAGATTGCTGAATATGAATTGGTTTGATTGGATTATAATGGGTATTACTACATTATCAACATTAACACTTATGACATTTACATATAAAAGAATAACATCTTCTTATAAGAAAATATTTGAAATAAGAAATATTTTAATATTAATTTTAATTGGTTCTTTTATAACATTTAATATTTATAAAAATTCTAGTTATTCTCGTGCTTTGATTAGTTATGCACTAATAATGATAAATTTCTATTTTATATTTAATGATGGTTTTAATAAAACGTTTATTGTTGGTACTATTTCTTATTCATTAACAGTTTTGTTTGAGATAATTTTATCTATTATTTTGGTTCCAACAGGTATTGTTAATTTAGAAACTTTTGATCATAATATTGTATATAAATCATTATTTTCAGTAGCAACAGTTTTATTACCTTATTTATTGGTTTGTAATACAAAAGTAAAAAATTTAATAAATAAGATAGTTAATGTTTTGGATAAACCAATATTAACTACTATTGTTATGGTTTCAAGTTTACTTTTTGCATTTGCAATGGTATATGAATTTGTATCTGGATTTTCTTCTGAAGTTTATATTGATAATTTAGTATTAATTGTATTCTTTATATTATTGATTTCTTTAATCATTTATAACAGATTTGTTATTAATAGGGAAGTTAAAAAAACTGAAGAACTTTTAGAATTAATTAGTAAATATGAAAAGAAGAATGATGAATATAGGGCATATAAGCATGAATTATTAAATAATTTGTTAGCTCTTAAAAGTATTAAAAATAAAAATACTAAAGAATTTGATGATTCTTTGGATGAATTAATTTCTTTATATAATAATAAGTCTTCTGGTATTAAAAATATATATAAATTGCCATCTGGTTTGAAAGGCATAGTGTATTATAAATTGAATGATATTGAAGAAGATAAATATAATGTAAATGTTAATATATCTAAACAAGTTAATATAAATTTAGAAGAAGTGGATCACAAAGAATACATGTCTTTATGTAAAATAATGGGTATAGTACTTGATAATGCAATCGAAGCTATGAAGAAGAGTGAAGAAAAAATATTGAATATCGATGTATATAAAGAAAAAGATAATGTTGTTATAGAAGTAGATAATACATTTGATAAAAATATAACTGATATTAGTAAGATATATAATAAGAATTATTCTACTAAAGGTAAAAATAGAGGCTTAGGATTATATTTAGCAAATTTATTATTAAAGAATAGTAAATATTTACATATGGAACAAAAAATTATTGATGAATATTTTAATACAAAGATTTATGTTAAATAAAAAAAGCTAGGAAATATTTCCTGGCTTTTATATATTTTTGTAAAAATTATAATAGATTTTCAGGCATTTCTGGTTCATCTAAATAAACTAATACACATCCGGCAGTAGCAACAGTAGCTAAGAATGCTCCGATAGCAGCAGTAACAGTAGCGAATAATTTCATAAGTTACCTCCTTTCTTCTTATAATTCATATAATTCTTATATTTAACTCCAAAGAGTTTATAAGTACATGGTAGTACAAGTATTGTTTCTAGTAGTGTTGAAAAGTAAAGAGTATTTATTATAATTGTATTTTCTTTATTAATTAATGTATATATCAAATAAGATATTGCTATTAAAATTGTTAGTACTTTGTATATTGATCTTTTTTTCTTATTTATTAATGGCCTTTTTTCAGTGTCTGCTGGTGCATACATAAGTAATAATAAAGTAAAGATTGTATAACTTATAATTATTACTGTTTCATTTAAAAAAATATACTTTATTAATAAAGGTATTCCAGTAAAGGTTATTAGTGATGTTACCCAGCAATGCCATGATTTTTTAGCATGTACTCCAAATCCACTTAATCTTATTAAACTATAGAATACAAATAATAACATTAATTCTTTTGTAATATTTAATAAAATGGCTAATATAAATATTATTATTGTTTTAGTTATAGTTAAATATAAAGATTCAATACCATATTTAATTTCACTAATTTTAGTATTATCGTAATCATAATATTTAGTTATGTTATTCATAATACCATTTACTACTAATTCTTTCATCTCTCTCCTTTTGTGATTTCATTATATCGCTTATATATTAAATAAAAATTTATTTGTCATTAAATGTACTTTTTTTGGTTTTAACTGAAATTTGATTTGTTTTTTATAAAGATCTAGTGACTTTATGACAAAAAATTATAATTTAGTGACAAAAATAATTTAATTTATGGAATGATGGTATCATTGTAAATGTGAATACAAAACAGTATCATAGTTAGGAGGATGAGTTTAATGAGTAGAGGTCGTGTTAAATGGTTTAACAATGACAAAGGATATGGTTTCATTGAATATGAAGGATTAGTAAATGAAGATATATTCGTTCACTATTCGGCTATTGAACAAGATGGTTATAAGTCACTTAAAGAAGGTGAAATAGTTGAATTTACATTAATAGAAACAGCAAAAGGTTGTCAAGCAATTAATGTAAGAGAAGTAAAATTAACTCCTGCAGTTTAAATACACTCATATGTGTATTTTTTAATTGACTTAAAGATCATTTATGATAGAATAATTTTCTAGAGGTGAAATATGTACATAGCAAGAATAGTAGAAGTATTTGATGAATACTTTTTTGATAAATTTATATGGGATGAACCTAGTGATGTTAAAAAATATTTAATGAGTATGATAGATGATATAACTAATATATTAACTAATTATGATACTATAAGCTCTGATGAATTCTTGAGAATTATTAATAGAATATATAGAATATCAACTGATGAAGAAAGTGAAATGAAACAATATAGAGGTTACTACACTAAATTAAGTTTTGAGACTGAAGAATATTATGATTATTCATCTATAATAGATAGTGAACCAGTAGAAAATCATGAAATGATTAGATTATATAATATAGCTGGTAATACATCGTTTAAGAAAATGACATCTATTAAAACTAATATGATTAGAACATATTTACAATGTGAAGGTCATGGAAAAGATTATGATGAGTGGGAAGATGATTATCAAGGATATTTAATAGTTTTAACTGATACAGATTTAGATAGAGTTAAAGTATATACTAAAGAAGAAATAGATGAAATGATTAATAAAGGTATAATATCTGTAATTACAACTGCTGAAGTAAGTGTATCTAAAAAAGATATGCCAAGAGAGAAAAGTGGTTTTAAATATTATGGATTTGATAAGGATGAAGAACCATATAAAGCGTCACTTGTAAAGTTAATAAAAGAAGAAATACCTAAAGAGAAAATGTTCAGAGATGTTAGAAAATATTTAAATGAACTAAGAAATGATTATATGGCTTACTGTCATTTTGATGAAAGAAAAGAAATGTATGGAGCTAATGAATTAGATGAGTTCTATCAATTAAGATTTAAATATAAAAAGAAATGGAATAATGGTAGAGAAAATAAAGTTGACTAATTTAGTCAATTTTTTAAATGTAAAACTTTTGTGTAATTTTTAGAGTTTTATAGATAAATTATTGTATTTATGCTATGCTTTATGTAGGAGGAATAATATGAAATATAATATCCGTGGTAATAAAATAGATGTTACCGAAGCAATTGATAATTACATTAAGGAAAAGTTATCTAGGTTAGATAAATATCTAGATGATAATGATGAGGTAGAAGCTAAAGCTGTAATTTCTGCAAGAGGAAAAGATCAAAAAGTAGAAGTTACAATATGGAGTGGTAAATATAATATAAGAGCAGAAGAAACAAATAGTGATTTATATTCTGCAATAGATTTGGTTATAGATAAACTTGAAAGACAATTCAAGAAATATAAAGGTAAAATAGCTAGTAAAAAAGCAAAAGTAGCTGTAATGCCTGAAATAGATGAGTTGTTTGAAGAAGATGAACAACAAATAGTAAGAAGAAAAGAAGTATTCTTAAAACCAATTGACGAAGAAGAAGCAATAACACAAATGGAATTATTAGGACATACATTCTTTGTATTTAAAAATGTAGACACTGATAAAATAAATGTTGTTTATAAAAGAAATGATGGAGATTATGGAATAATCGAGGCTAATTAGAAAAGTAATATTCACTTTTCTTTTTTTCTTTGCTATAATATTTTTTAATGGAGATGATGACATGGGTTTATTTAAGAATTTGTTTGATTACGAAACTAAAGAACTTAAAAAGATAAATAAATTAGCTGATCAAGTAGATGCTTTAGATGAAAATATGAAGAAAATAAAAGATATCGAATTTAAAGCTAAAACAGAAGAATTTAAAAAGAGAATTCAAAATGGTGAAACTCTTGATGATATATTAGTAGAAGCTATTGCACTTGCTCGTGAAGCATGTTTTAGAGCAATAGGAGAAAAGCCATTTAGAGTACAAGTTATAGGTGGTATTGCTATACATAGAGGTAATATTGCTGAGATGAAAACTGGTGAAGGTAAGACATTAACAACAGTACTTCCTGCATATTTAAATGCTTTAGAAGGAAAGGGTGTTCATGTAATTACAACCAATGAATACTTGTCAACTCGTAATGCTGAATGGATGAGACCAATATATGATTTATTAGGAGTTACTGTAGGAATTAATACAAGAGATAAAAATCCTCAAGAGAAAAGAGAGGCATATAATGCTGATATAACATATACAACTAATAATGAACTTGGCTTTGATTACTTAAGAGATAATATGGTTGTACATAAAGAAAATAGAACTCAAAGAGGACTTAACTTTGCGATTATAGATGAAGTTGACTCAATATTAATAGATGAAGCTCGTACTCCATTAATTATTAGTGGTGGGGTAGCAAAAAGTGCTAATGTGTATAAAGAAGCAGATAGAGTTGCCAAAAATTTAACTATAGATGATTATGTAGTAGATGAAAAAACTAAGAAGGTTACTCTTACTGAAGAAGGTGTACATCATGCAGAAGAGATGTTGCATTTAGATAACTTATATGATATTAAGAATAGTGTAATGGTACATAACTTAGATAAGGCACTAGCTGCTAATTATGCATTTAAGAGAGATGTTGATTATGTTGTTGAAAATGATCAAGTAATTATAGTTGATACATTTACTGGAAGACTTATGCATGGTCGTCAATTTAGTGAAGGATTACACCAAGCATTAGAGGCTAAAGAAGGTGTTAAGATTAATGAAGAAACTAAAACTTTAGCTACTATAACATTCCAAAATTTATTTAGAATGTATAATAAACTTGCCGGTATGACTGGTACTGCTAAAACAGAAGAAGAAGAATTTCAAAATATTTATAATACATATGTTGTATGTATTCCAACCAATAAGCCAGTAATTCGTGATGATCAAGTAGATTTAATTTATTCTTCACTTAAAGGAAAATATGCTGCAATAGTAAGAACTGTTAAAGAAATACATAAGACTGGAAGACCAGTGTTAGTTGGTGTTGCTTCAGTAGAAACAAGTGAGGTTATAAGTCAATTATTAACTAAGGCTGGAATTAAGCATGAGTTATTAAATGCTAAGAATCATGAACGTGAAGCTCATATCATAGAAAATGCAGGTAAAAAAGGTGCTGTAACAATAGCTACAAATATGGCTGGACGTGGTACTGATATTAAACTTGGTGAAGGTGTTCGTGAACTTGGTGGTTTATTTGTAATAGGTACTGAAAGACATGACTCTAGACGTATTGATAACCAATTACGTGGTAGAAGTGGTCGTCAAGGGGACCCAGGTACAACAAGATTCTTTGTATCTATGGAAGATGATCTAATGCTTAAGTTTGGTTCTGAAAGAATGAAAACTGTTATGCAAAGTTTAGGTATTCAAGAAGATCAAGCTATTTCAAATAAAATGATTTCTAAAAATATAGAAAGTGCTCAAAAGAAAGTAGAAGGTTTCAACTTTGATAGACGTAAAGGACTTCTTGATTATGATAATGTAATATCTAAACAAAGAGAAATTATTTATAATAGACGTAATGAAATATTAGATCAAGATAGTATTCGTGATAGAGTATTAGAAACATTTAAAGAATTTGTTTCTAATCAAGTAAATTCTCATATTGAACCAGAAGGTTATTTAACTGATAATGATATAGATAATATAATGGAACAATTTAATGCACATTTACTTAAGAGAAAGAAGTTAACTAAGAAGGATTTTGAAGGAAAATCAACTGATGAAGTTATTAATCATATTTATGATATAGTAGTATCTGATTATAATAAAAAATTAGAAGATATACCTGAAGATATTCAAAATGATTTTGAAAAATCTATTTCACTTAGAATTATAGATAAGTATTGGATGGATCAACTAGATGCGATGGAAGAATTAAAAGAAGGCGTAGGACTTCGTGGTTATGCACAAAGTAATCCACTTCAAGTTTATGCTTTAGAAGGATTCCAAATGTTTGATAATATGATGGCTAGTATTAACGCTGAAATATCAACATTCTTGCTAAATGCTGAAGTTAGACAAAATCTTGAAAGAGAAGAAGTAAAAAATATTCATACTAATGATGGAGATAAGGCATCTAAGAAACAGCCTAAGAAATCAGAAAAGAAAGTTGGAAGAAATGATCCATGTCCGTGCGGCTCAGGACGTAAATATAAACAATGTTGTGGTAAATAAGCCCGCGAACCCGTATAAAATAAGGGATTGCGGGTTTTTCTATGATTACAATATTTAGGTAATTTTAGGCATGTCTTTTGTCTTAGATAAGTTTTAGATAAGCTGTAAAATCCTTGCAAGCCCTTATAAAATAAGGGCAAAACGCATATTATAAGAATGTTCTCAAATTAAATACAAAACTTATCTAAAAATTATCTAAATTATAATTTGTTATTTAAAAGTTGTAATATCAAAATTATACCAATAATTTATGATATAATTATTATAAGAGGTGTAAGAATGAAAAGGATTTTAACATTAGGAATTTGTATGTTAGTACTTTTACCACTTACAGTAAATGCAACAGGTGGTGGTTTAAGAAAAAGTTCTATAAAAACATGTCCAAATGGTGTCACATATGGAATGCACAGTGATGGTCATGGCGGAACTCATTGGCATGTGGCGGTGACAAACGGAAATAATTATTATGCTGATGGACAAGCAATTTATAGTGATCCATGTCCTGGCTATAACAAAAATGAGGGGACTGCTGGAGCAACGGATGGTAGCAGCAACTCTTCATCGAACAGTTCCGGAAACGATGGGACAAGTAGCAATTATGGTAATAATTATTCAAACAATAATACACAAAATAACAGCCAAAAAGAAGTGGTTATAGAAAAAAGCAAAGATAATTCTATAAAAGAAGTATCTATAGATGATGAACAAATAACTGTTTCTGATAATATGAATTTTAAAACAGAAAAAAAACATGTTGACATTAAGATAAAAGCAAATTATTCAAAAGCGAAAGTTGAATTTGAAAATAAAGAATTATCACTGGGTGAAAATACAATTAATATAGTTGTTACTGCCGAAAATGGAGACAAAAAGAATTATACTTTAACAATTAATAAAACTAAAGGCAAGGGAACAGCTACAATTAAAAAATTTGTATTAGGATCTAGTGAAGTTGAATTTGAAAACAACAAAGCTACCATAACTAAATTAAAGAATGAAACATCCCTAGACTATTCATACGAGTTAAGTGATGCAAAGGCAAAACTAAAAATATATTTAAACGAAAAAGAGATTACAAAACTAGAATCATTGAAAGAAAATGACAAGATAAAATTAATAGTTTTAGATGAAAATGATAATGAAAATATATATGAAATAATTATTACTGATTATCCTGCTATTGTTTCTACTATAATAGATATGTTAGCGATCATAATAACAGCAGGTATCTTTTTATCACCGATAGTTATTATATTGATTATTAAGAATAAAAAGAAGAATAAACAAAGTAATAATGTACAACCTGAACAATTAATTGATGATACAGTAAAAAAAGAAAATCAGAATAATAAAAACTATGAAACAGGATATGATAGTTACACTAATAAAAAAATCAATGAGTTTAATAGCAAATATGATTTAACAACTATAGATGGAATAATGTCTATACCTATAACTGAAGCTCAAAAATATTCTGATGGTGGCGAAAGTGTTGTATATATGCCAGAACAAATACTTAGTAGAAAAGCTACAGAGTATAAAAATAATAAAAGCTATGATTTAGCAATAGCGTGTTTGAAAAAAGTAAACGAGTTGTATCCTCATTCTTTCTACGCATATACAAGAGATGACTATGAAAGATTAGTTGATATGATGATTTTAGCAGGGAGATTTGAAGATGCAAAAGTAGAACATAAAAATTTGAATAAATTACATGGTACACGAGTAGATGAATTGCATAATTTACAAAAGTTTGCTTCTGAAACAGGAACAGAAAGTGCTGAAGACTATCAAAAACGAATAATTGACCCTTATATTGAAGAAGCACATGATAGAGAAGTCTATTATTGGTTATTGGAAAATATTCCACAAGTAGCACCAAAATCTTTTGGTGGATATAGAAGAATTAAAAATATGAATTCCACAAGTTTTAAACAAATAGTTGAGGAAATAGAAAAAAGAGGTTATAAAATAGAAGAAATAAGATTTTGGATGTAGTTAAATTACAAAATGTTATTCTTGCCTAAAAATTGTAATTTATTAAAATTCGTTATTTTTTAGATAAGTTTTTAGATAAGTTCTACTAGGTTTGCCGAGTGCTACGGAGTGCTCTGGGGTGC
Organism: uncultured Bacilli bacterium; assembly: GCA_934088535.1. The sequence goes on from CAKOJC010000011.1 coordinate 26,435, forward strand.
AGCCAAATGCCAAAATAACTAGCCAAGTGCTCCCAAAAGCTACCAAAATCCCCAATACAAAAGGCCTTGTGGGTCTGGTAAGAAATACAAGAATTGCTGTGGAAAATAAGCTCGTAAAGCCTTATAAATAAAGGACTTGCGAGTTTTTTGCTACTTACATTTTTAGGCAATTTTAATCTCAAAAAAGTCGTTTAGATAACTTTTAGATAAGCATTTTTAGCCAAATCAACACTAAAAAAGGAGTATAAGATATAATAATGAATGAAGTGATTTAGATGGAAAATTGGAAAGATCTGCTATAAACTTTTATTAGTTTAATAATGGGATTTTTAGGTAGTATTACTTTTCTTCTCTTTGATGTTACTAAATATAGTATCTATTATTTAACTGAAACATATCAAATTAGAATAAATGTGGATGGTAAAAAAGAAAAATTATACTAGAGAAGGGTATATGGTTTTGGAAAAAGAAATATCTGGAAATTTATGTAAAATTATTGAAGATTTTGATCCTAAATTTAAAAGTAGAAGTAAGATAGTAGGATGGGATGAAGATTTAGAAGATGATTGGTCACATAGTGATGAACTTTGTATTTCTATGTATGATTTATTCTTTAGTATTAATGACTATTATAATAATAATTGAATTACTATGTTACTCTTTTATTATGGTATGTATGATGTTAAAATAGAAATATGGTTGGTGATTTATATGAACAATGAAGAATTATTTAAGAAGATAGAGAATGAATTATTTAATGGAAGAGATAGTGAGATAGATTATAGTATTAATGGAATAAAATATAGAATTAAATTTATTTCTTATGATCATGAAAATGGTATTAATATTCCTAGTATTGTGGCTATTCCTTTAGTTGAAAGTGTTTCTAAAAATATAATTTTTGAAGCTAATAATATGGAAAGTGAAAAAAGTAGTGATATATTAGAACAAGGCATAAATACTTTAGGAAGACTTTCAATTTTAACTTATGAAGAACCTGGAGTTATCATGGTTCCTTTGATTCCTAGTTATAAGAATTATCCTTATTTACAACAGTTATCAAGAGAATGCTTTGATTTGCCTAAGAATGATTCGTCATATAGAGTTGATGAACAAATAGTTAGAATGATTGATAAAACTAAAGATATGGTTTCGAGCGAGTTTGGGGTTAGCCTTAGTGATAAGATATTTTTAAATGGTTACTCTAGTTCTGGAGTGTTTGCTCAAAGATTTTCGTTATTACATCCTGAAGTAATTGATGCTGTTTGTATTGGTGGAGCTAGTGGAAGTATACCAGTTCCAAGTGATGATTTAAATTATCCACTTGGAGTAAAAGATTATGAAGAGTTGACGGGTAAGAAGTTTAATTTTGAACAATATAAAGATATTAAATTTAGATATTATGTTGGTGAATATGAAACAGTTAAAAAGTCTAATAGTAGATGTGATGAAGATGGACGTAATGCTCCTATGCATGACATGAGTTATTTCGCTAGAAGTGTTCCAGTCGAAGTTGGTAAAAAACAAAGAGAGTTATTTGGAAAAGATATGTTTGAGAGAGCTAATAGAGCAATTCAAGTATTAAAAAGTTTAGGATTAAATATAGAACATCATATAATTAAAGGTAGAGGTCATAATAATTATAGTGATGTAGTTGGTGTTAATGAACTAGGAGATAGATTTATAACTGACTCATATAGAGAATATATTGAAGAAAATAAAAATAAGGAAATGTAAAGGTATTATGATAGACAGAAATTATATTATTGATTATATAAAGAAGTATGTTATAGATAAAGATTATGTTTATGCGATGTGGTTAGAAGGAGCAGATGGTTTAAGAGAAGTAGATGAATACTCTGATTTAGATTTTTGGTTTGATGTAGAAGATGATAAAAGAGATAATTTTATAGATGATCTAGTTAATCATTTATCATTAATAAGTAAGATTGACTCTAGGGTAAATAGTGTTACTCCTGATATATATCAAAGTAATATTCATCTTGAAAATACAAGTGAATATTTGACTATTGATTTAGCTGCTCAAAATGATTCTCGTGATAGAAAGGATACTTGTTTTATTAATGGAAGTATTACTGAAGTACCAAAAATAATATTTGATAGAAAGAATATTATTACATTTAAAGATCAGGATGATATTAATTTAAATGAATTATATGAAGTTTTTAAAGAAAAGAAAAATAGAATATTACAGTATTCAAGAGTTACTAAATATATTAAAAGAGAACAATATTTAGAATGTTTTATGGAATATGAAAAGCAAATATTAAGACCTATAACTATGATATGTAGAATTCTATATACACCATATATTTATGATTATGAATTATGTCATATAACAAGGCATATTCCTGAAGATGAAGTAAAAGATTTAGAAAAGTTATATAAAATTAGTTCTTTTGATGATATAGAAAACAATATTAATTTTGCATTAGATAAATTAAAAGAATATGAAGAAAAGTTAATGAATGGAATTTTTAATAAAGAGAATGAATTATAAAACAAAAGACTTACATTTTTGATGTAAGTCTTTTTACTAACTACCTGCGCTAGTGTATTTATTTATACCAACTTTAAATGATATAAAGGCAGGTATTAGATAAAGTAAAACTATTAATGGTGAGAAAGCATATATTACTTTAGTACTTTTGCCTAGTAAATATAAAAGTGGGTAATAGTTTACAAAGGCATAAGGTATGATAAAAGTAAAAAATAATAATATTCCTTTCTTATAGATTCCCATTGGATACTTAGCTATATTTTTTCCACCGTCAGTGAATAGATTTCTTATTTCTAGAGCTTGAACTGTTATAAAACAGTAAGATGCCATAAGTAGAAATATTGAGAAAAATATAACTATTGAACTTATAAACATTAATATAATACATATAATTCTTGATAAATTCCAGTTGATATTTAAATTATTTATTGCGATTATAAATACTACTAGAGATTGGATAACTCTTGATAATTTAACGAAGTCTATACTAGAACATAATACTTGAAGTAATATGTTTCTTGGCCTTAGAAGTAGTCTATCAAAACTACCATCTATTATTAGATTGTCAAATGTATCTACGCCTCTTGCTAAAAATTCATTTATTGAATAACCAAATTGTATTATTGAAAAAGTTAATAATACTTCATATACTGTAAATCCTTTTATATTACTGAATTTATTAAATAAAGCTATTATTATAAAATAATATGTAAAGAAAACTAAGAATTGAGATATGAATGCTAGTATAAATGATGTTTTATATTCTAAGGTACTTTTTAAATGCATTTTTATTGATTCTATATAGTATTTCATATTAACCTCCTTGTATACTAGCTTTCTTTAATGCTTTGTTTGATAGTATTAGTCCTAGTATTAGGATTATTATTAGCCATATTAATCCATATGAAGTGTTAATTAGTGAATCTTTTATACTTAAAGTACCTGAATAAATATTAAATGGTAAATCACATATATATCTAAATGGAAGTATGTAAGCAATTGTTTTTAAAAAATTAGGAAAGAATGCTAATGGTATTTCTCCTCCTGCGAATATTTCACCAACTACCATTAGAATAGTCATAATACCTTTTTCATCTAGAGTAAAGAATACTATTAAATGAAATATCATTGCAATAGCTGTTACTAATAAACTAGATATTAATAAAGATATTATGAATAAAATAAATGTTTCTATATTTGGGGGTAGAGTCATATTATATGGTTCTGGTAAAATAGATGCTATTAATAATACAGGTAAAAATCTTAATGTTACGTTAGCTATTCTTTGACCATAAGTAGTAAAATACCATTTAAAATAGAAGTTAACTGGTCTACATAATTCGTATGCTACATTACCATTTTTAATCATAGATAATAAATCTTTATCTTTTATCCAAATATAAGTTAATGAGAAAAATGCTTGATTTAGCCATATATAATTAACTAATGCTTTTAAATTCATAGGGTAAGTATTCATAGTATTTGATTCATAGAATGCAACATATACTAGAATATAAACAAATCCAAAGAATAATTGGGTTGCTATGCCTGATAGGGCAGCTGCTTTATATTGAATAGCACTAATTAATTTAATTTTAAAAAGAGAATAATATAATTTCAAATTTGAAATTCCTTATATAACTTTATAATTATATTATCAATATTCTCATTATTAACTTCTATATCATTTATAGTTATTTTTGATGTTAAATAATTAATAAATTCTGATACAGTTATTTCATTCATATTTAGTTCAAATGAATAATGATTCTTATCTACTTTTTTATATGATGTTATACCTTTTTTATGAATTTGTTTTATCTTATCTTTGGTATTAACTATTATAGTTTTAGTATTGGCATATTTCTCTTTTATATAGTTAAGAGAACCATCATATAGAATTTGTCCTTTTCCGATTAGGATTATTCTTTTAGCTAATGCTTCAATATCATTCATATCGTGCGTTGTTAAAATTATAGTTGTTTTCTTTTCTTTATTTAATTTCTTTATAAAATCTCTTACTATTTCTTTTGATATTGCATCTAGTCCTATAGTAGGTTCATCTAGAAATAGTATGGATGGATTGTGAATTAATGAAGCAGCTATTTCACAGCGCATCCTTTGACCTAAACTAAGATTCCTTACAGGTATATGAATTACTTCTTCAATATTTAGTAGTTTTACAAGTTCATTTTTTGTTTTTTGATACTCTTTATCATCTATTTTATAAATTTCTTTTAATAGATCAAAAGTATCTTCAGCAGGGATATCCCACCATAATTGGCTTCTTTGTCCGAATACTACACCTATGTTTTTGACGTATTTTTCTCTATCAATCCATGGAGTTAGTCCGCTTATTTTACATTCTCCACTATCAGGTTTAAGTATTCCACTAAGTACCTTTATGGTTGTGCTTTTACCAGCACCATTAGGTCCAATGTAACCAACAATTTCACCTTTTTCAATTTGAAATGATATATCTTTTATGGCATCAATATAGATATAATTTCTTTTGAAAAATGATTTTAAAGCTGCTTTAAGTCCACTTTTTCTTTTAGTAACTTTAAATGTTTTACTTATGTGTTTAACATTGATGAATGACATTATTCTTTTCTCTCCTTTCTTACGCAAAAAAAATACACATTTTTTGTATTTAATGTGTGTAATCTAATGAGTAAGCCTAATTTTTTGTACATAAAAAACGTGTAAAATTTTTGCAAATGTCGAATTAAGAATAACATATATATTTGTGTAATGCAAGAATTATTTTAATTATATATATATTATTTTGTTGAAAGTTATGAATATTTAATTAGAATTAATAATTTGTTTACAGTTTATGCGTTAAATATGTTTTCTAATATTATTTTTTAAATATTATTATGGTAATATAAAAGTATAGATGGAAAGTCATTAATTTTTTAGAATAGGAGTGTGTATTAGTGGAAAATGAAAATCCTAATAGAGCATTAGATGAAGCAAAGATTTTATTTAACAAAGGAGACTTAGAGGGAGCAAAAAGAATATTAGATGATTTTATTAATTCTAATGTTGAAAAATATAAAGAAACTGAAACTACTAGATACTTTTCTTTTGGAGATGCACTAGAATTTTATTGTGCGACTAGAAAATTGAAATTAAACAAAGAGATGAAATGGATAAATTGTAGTTTAAGTGAAGCTTATGATGTATTAAGTTATATGTGTAGTGAAGAAAAAAATCCTAGTAAGGCTATGGAATATATTGATAAAGCAATTTATTATAATCCTATGAATCCAAACTTGTATTTTGAAAAATCTGAAATTTATAAGTCTGAAAAGAATTATAATGCAATGTTAGAAGTTACAAAAGAGGCATATAACTATATTTATATTTCTAAGGATTTAGCAAGATATTATAGAAATTTAGGTTTTTATTATATAGAATGTGGTAAATATGAAGAAGCTTTTGCTATGTATATTGCTAGTCTTAACTTTGAAAATAGTGATAGAGCTATTGGTGAAATAGGTTATATTTGTGCTTTAAAAAATGATCCTAAATTTAGTGTTTCTCTTGATAAAGTAAAAGAAATATTAGTAAATGAGAATATTTCATATGGAATTAAAGAAGAAAACAAAGTAGATTTATTAAGCTTTTTAACAATAGAAGAATTTTCTAGATATACTAAGTTAATAGAATTTGTTAGAGAAGATATAAAAATAATAACTAGAGAAATGAGAAGTACTGACGAAATACTTTTTGAAAATGAGAACGCTAAAATATCTTGTGAGGATTTAATCGATGAAAATAAAATAGTTAAGGATGAATTAGATATTGCTCGAGGTAAAATGAATACTGAATACTTAAGATCAATAGGTATATCTGCTGATGATAATTTAAAAGTGGTTCCAATTAATTCATATACTAGATTAGTTAGTAAAGAAGAAGTAGCAAGAGCAATGATTACTAATTATGTTATTGCATATTTGTCTGCTGAAGCTTTGTATCATGAAATTGATGGTGATATAAGTGGTGACTTAAATGCCCTTGATTCTAGATTTGGAGTTAGAAAATTATTTGATGTAAATGATGAATTTTATGTAAAATCTATATTGAATAATGAATTATCTAAAGAAAAATTGAGTAACTCTATTTGGTTTTATGAACGTTGTTCTGTTTTGATGTGGTGTTTGGGTTTAAGAGATAAACCATCTTTATCTAAACAATGTACTGCTGATAGTTTATTTAAAATATTAGCTGATATGAATTCATATGAAGATTTACTTGGAAGATGTAATCTTAGAAGTAAAGAAGAGATTATGGAGTTTGATGATTTAGTAACTAGAGCATCAAGTGCTTACAGAGAAGCAAGACAAAAAGGTGAATTAATAGAGAATTTGGATTATAATATACTAATAGAATATCGTACAGCATTAGATTCAATATTAAATTGGTCTATTAATAATATAATGAAAGAATATATAAATGTTAATTTTAAAAGGGGAGATTATGATTTTATATTTAATATGCCTACTATGTTAACTTTTAATGAAAATGCTCCTAAAAGAGATAAAAAATGTTTATTTTCATTAGTAAGTTTTAATAGGTTAACTACTATTACGTTATTAGATATAGGAAAAATATCAATAGATGAATTTAATAATAAATATTATAATGATGTAGATTCATATAAAAAAGATAATTGGAATGTTGTTAGAGAAAGAAATTTTAAAATAGATAATATTGATAGTGATGTTAAAGAATTAGTTATAAATAAAATTATACCTCCAGTAGAAACACCTGCAGTAGGGTTAGCTAGATATTACTTTATATTAAATAATCGTTTAGTATGTTTAGAAACATTATTAGATAGAAATATTAATTATCAAGATGATACTTCTATAAGTAATTCAAAAAATAATCTTATTACTTTAAAAATATTGAATTCTTTTATGAGTAATAAATAATATAAGAGTTAGCTAAGTACTAACTCTTTGTTTAATTAAATGTTATAATAAATTAAAGATATTATAAATTGTTGATGATTTATGAATAATGATTATTTTAAAAATGATGATTACTGGAAAGATCATATTAATAAAGAGATAGAAGATGATATGTGGATAGAAGAATATAGAGATTATTTTAAAATAACTGGTAAGTGTTTAGAACTTGGATGTGGTATAGGGCAATATTCTAAAGAATTAATGAATTTTGGATATGAAGTAATATCTACAGATATATCTAATATAGCATTAAACGAAGTTAAGAAGTTTAATAGTAATACTATGATAGTTGATATGAGTAAATCATTACCATTTGAATCTAATTCTTTTGATTTAGTGTTTGCGAATCTTTCAATACATTATTTTGATGATAGAACTACTAAAGAATTAATGAGTGAAATAAAAAGAATTCTTAAGAAAGATGGATTATTTATTGCTCGTGAACGTATAGGTTTTGATGAGGATGCCAGACTTATTAAAGATAAAAAACATAGTGTTGAGTTTATCGTCACTAAAAATTATATTGATAAATATTTAAAGAGTTGAGATAAGATTTTAGAAATAGGAGCTGGTACTGGTAGATATAGTTTAGAGTATGCTAAAAAAGGTTATGATGTTACTGCGATAGAGTATGTTAACTATAACTTAAATGTATTAAAAAGAAAGATAAGTAGTGATATGAAGATAGTAGCTTTACAAGGAGATGCTGTTGATTTATCTAGATTTGAAGATAATACTTTTGATGTTACTCTTTCATTCGGACCACTATATCATTTATTTAATGATGATGATATAAATAAAGCTATAAAAGAAGCAATAAGAGTTACTAAAAAAGGTGGAATAATAATGCTTGCTTATATATCAGGAGACAGTATATTCGCTGATTGGGGGCTTAAACATTTATTAGATGGAAAACCTGAATTCTTTGATGACAACTTTAAAATAAAGAGAACTCAAAAAGGAATATTCGCTCCATTTTATATAGATGAATTTAAAGAATTAATGAGCAAATATGACGTAGAATTTCTTCATAATGTAGCAGCTGATGGAATAGTTAATTTAGTTGGTGATAAGATTGATAGTTTATCAGATGAAGAATTTGATGTATGGCTTAAGTATCAATTAAGTATTTGTGAAAGAATAGATTTACAGGGATATAGTTCACATTTGTTATATATTTGTAAGAAGAAATAAAAAGAGGTTAGCTTGTATGCTAACCTTTTAAGTTATCTTGAACGTTCTTT
>CAKOJC010000012.1 GCA_934088535.1 uncultured Bacilli bacterium
TCATCAGTTATCGCAATATTTGAAGATATATTTAAAAGATAATGATATTTTTTTACTACTGAAAGAGCAAATGAATCAAATGTTGTTATGTATGCACTTGAAAGTAGTGTTAGTTCATCTTTAAATTGGGGTATTTTACCTATTTTCTTTCTAATTCTATCTTTCATTTCATCTGCTGCTGCTCTTGTAAATGTTAAAATCAATAGTTCATTTACATGTATACCATTTTGTATTTTGTTAATAACTCTTTCTGATAATACTGCTGTTTTGCCACTACCTGCTCCTGCACTTACTATTATATTTGAGCCGGATTTTACTATTGCTTCTTCTTGTTCTTTTGTCCACTTTGGCATTATTCTACCTCCTCAAATATATTTTTTATTTCTTTTAAAGTTACTGTATCCTTTGGTTTCATAAAACATATATCTTTGTATTTACAGAAACTACATCCAATGTTTTCGTTATTCATTTCTTTAGGATTTATATCGAACTTAGAATCCAATATATCTTTTGATGCTTCTTTTATTTTAGAGTCAACTATATTATAAAGAATATCTATTTCTTCATCATTAATCATTTTTGAATAATAATAGAAACCTTTACTACTAGTTCTAAGACTCTTTATAACTTTAGAATCATTAAATGAAGAATCAACCTTATCAATATAATCTAAATCACTATTTGTGTATCCTTGTAATTTTAGACTATCTAGTCTTTTCTCTTTATCAGTTGTATTATTTAATATTTTTTGTAAATAGAAGCCACCAATCTTTACATCTTTGATTTCATTCTTTATTAAGTAGATATAAACAGGTAACTGCATTTCTAAACCATAGATAGTATTATTTATATTTAAATTTGGATTTCCAGTTTTATAGTCTATAATAGCTACTACTGTCTTACCATTAAATTCATTATATAAAATCTTATCAACAAAACCTTTAAATCTTATTTGTAAATCATTGTCAACGTCAATAACTATCTTTTTTTCATACATAGAATTAGTAAGTCGTGTGTAAGATAATTGATTTTTTATAGTTTCTATGATTAAAACTAGTTCATCTTTTAAAATACTAAGAAAGAACTTTTCAGATTCATTAAATTCATAGTTTGAGTTTTCTATTTCAGTTTCATATGTTCTTATAATATCAATATCTTGATCAAAACACATAGAAAGTATCTTATGAAATATACTACCTACTGTTGCTTCAAATGTATCTTCAAACTTATTAACTTTTAAAACGTAATCTAAATAATATCTAAATGAACACATATAATAATCATTAATACTTGTATATGATAGAGTTAAACCATCCTTAAAGAATTCTTTTATTTTAGACTTATCTATCATTTTATATTTATTATCGTAACTATTATATTTCATACCTTTATAGTGTGAACTTAGTTTTAGTAAATTATCTGTTATAGTACCAAATTTAGAATTTTCATCTTTTTCACTTACTAATTTTAATTTATTATAAGCGTTAGATTCATTAAAACTAATATTTAACTCTTTTTCTTCAAATAACTCTTTCTCGTATGATGAAGATATATATATTTCACTACTTAAGTTATGACTTGGATACGTAACTATTAGATTCTTTATATTTTTTATGTTATCTTTTGTTTCATTCATAGCGTTTTCATTTAATTCAAATGACGTGCTTAATTCTAGTTTTTCTTTAATAGAATCGCTTAAATAATCTTCATCTTTATAATTAACTGGTATTACTCCTTCATTGTATCCGATTAGAAATACATAGTCATTATCACTCACTAATTCTTTTTTAAATTCAATTACTTCGACTGCATTCTTTAATTTTTCTCTTGGGGTTTTAATATTATCTATATCACTAAATACCATATCTTTTACAAGCATAAAGTCATTAGCCCATAAATAATCGTTTACAACATTTATTATACTTTTAAATATATCATTTTCTTCTTTAGTATTTATAAATTCTTTTAGTTTCTCTATTGTTTCGTTTATATCACTACTATAAAGTTCTTTGAATTTAATAACTAAAGATGTAGACTTAATTGTTTCAAAAGATGGTAAGTTTATAGGAATGTTAAATAACTTAAATGTCTTTCTAATTATAAATTCGTAATCATTTTTTACATTAGCAAGTTTAATATTGTTGATGTCTACTCCACTCTTAATAAGTTTTGTAATCTCTGAACATACGAAAGCTATCTCTTCTTCAGAGTTATCTGCTTTATATAATTCTTTTATTGTAGAGTTATCTTTATCATTATAAATGGTTACTTTTGAATACTCTTCTAATTCTTTAAATATATTTTTATAGAATTTATCAGTGTATTTCAAATTATAAAGTACTATCTCTTTACCTTTTAGAAACTCTTTAAATAAATTATTATATGTTAATAAGTTGTTAGTATCTAAATCACTTTTTATTTCTTTTAAGAAGTTTATTTTTTCGTCATTTATATTCTTCAAATAATAAATATTATCAATATATATCTTAGCTATTTCGGGTATACAGTTATATTTATTACTTACAAAAAATATTGCTTTATTGTCATAATCAAAGTAATATTTATGTTTTAATTCGCTTAATGTTATTACTTTTACATTTATAAGTTTATCTATTTTTTTAATAAAACTTTTTTTAGCATAATCACTAAGTATAACTATTTTATTGTTAAATTCTTCCATAATTACCTCTTAATAATTATAACATATTTAGGTAAATAAAAAAGTATTGATTTTTCTCAATACCTTTATTGTTTTAGCGTGAAATATCCTGGATTTGACGTTCCACCATCTATATGTGCATAAGTTGCGTCAGTTTTAGCACTATCATACACAGTGCCTGCACCGCCTACTAATTTTTGGGAACTATTAAACATTCCTGCGCTATCAATAACTTTATCTAAAATAAACTTATTACTTGTATATATAGTAGTAAGATTAGAGTTTCCTGAAAACATTCCATTCATATCACTAACACTACTTGTGTCAAAATCACGTAGATCTAATTCTATAACTACAGTACTTCTAAACATGTCTTTCATATTTGTTACTTTGCTTGTATTAAAGTTTTGAATACCTAGTGTTGTTGCTTTACTACCATAAAACATTCCTTCCATACTTGTTACATTACTTGTGTTAAAACTATTTAATTTTAATGTTTTTGCAGAGTTATTTGCAAACATTGCTCTCATATCAGTCACTTTACTTGTATCAAAGCTACTTAAATCTAATGAACTAGCATTACTTGAATAGAACATTGCTTTCATATTAACTACATTATCTGTCTTAAAAGCACTTAAATCAATACTACTAGCTTTGGCGTTATAGAACATATAACTCATTGATACTAAAGGTTTATTATTAATAGTTGTACATAATTTTGTTGTTACAGGATTTGTATTATTTTTATCAGTATAAACAACACCCCATCCATCAGTTGTTATATTAAACCATCCTTCTGATGTGTATTTCATTTTTTCTACATTGTTAAGAAGACTTACTTTATTTATATTATCTTGTATTTTAGTAGTCATTTCACTAGCATTAGGTGTTAAATCATCAGCAGATCTTATATTATATTCTTGCATATATCTATAAGTGTATTGACCATTCACATATTCTGCGCCCTGTACTAACTCTCCATCAAATTTACAATTTAATGGTTCTGGAATTGTTGGCGTATTATTACTACAATTATAGCCATCTAAATTTCCATCAGTTAAATCATCAGTTGTTAAATCTTCTATTTGCTTATTTCCATCTAAACTCGCAATCCATTGTCCATTAGAGACTTTCATACTTTTAACATTGCCACTATTATCTAAAATAATGCAGTACTGTAACTTTTTACCAGTCATATCTAGTTTAGATTCATCTTCAGAGTTTATTACTTTTACTGGAGATCCACTAATTGAAGAAGTTACAAATTTCTTACCAGCTTCTGTATATATTTTTTTTGCCTCTGTTATAAATGTTTGTTTTCTTGCTTCATTATAAGTATTTATTATGTTTGGTAACGCTATGATTACTAAAATTGCTAGAATTGCTATTACTGCTAGTAATTCTATTAATGTAAAACCTTTTTTATTTTTCATATTATTCACCTAGTTTAATTATAACACAACGATTTTGACATGCAATTAAAAAGTATTGAATAATTCAATACTTAACATTTTATTATTTTGATGTGAAATATCCTGGATTACTAGTTCCTCCATCTATTCTTGCATATGATTTATCCGTTTTGGAACTATCGAATTTAGTCCCAGCTCCACCTATTAATTTAGATGAAGTACCAAATAATGCTATGGTATTTTCAAGTTTGTCAGTTACAAATTTATCACTCGCATAAATTGTTGTTAAATTTGTATTAAACTCAAACATGTGACCCATATTAGTAACTTTTGAGGTATCAAAACTACTTAAATCAATTGTACCAATTTTAGCCATGAAAAACATAGCATACATATTGGTTACGTTTCTTGTATCAAAATTTTCTAAGCCTAATATTGTTTTCACTTGGCTAGAATTAAACATTCCTGTCATATCTGTTACATTACTTGTATCAATACCTCTTAAATCTATTGTTGTTGCTTTACTGCTATAAAACATAGACGAAGTTATAGTTGTTTTTGATGTATCAAAACTTCTTAAATCAAGTTTATCAGCTTTAGTAGATGAGAACATAAAGTCCATATTAATAACATTACTTGTATTAAAATTACTAAAGTCCATATTTGTTGATTGACTATCATGGAACATATAAGCCATTGATACTACTGGTTTACCATTTATTGTTGTACATACACTACTATTTACTGGATCTGTACTTGCTTTATCAGTTAGAAGAACACCCCATCCTTCAGTTGTTATATCTTTCCATACTAATGTGTATTTACCTAAAGGTACGCTTGTACCTTCTTGCATATATCTATAAGTATATTGTCCATTTACATATTCATCACCTTTTACAGGAGTTTTGCCATTATCAAATGTACAATTCAATGGTTGAGGTTTAGTTACTTGATTATTGTCATTATTATTTTCTCCAGTACTACTACCATTACAGTTATAGCCTTCAAGATTTCCTTCCACTATATCATCAATTGATAAGTCATCTATTTGTTCGTTGGCATTTAAACTTGCTACCCATTGCCCATTAGATACTTTCATACTTGTAATATTTCCGCTATTGTCTAAAATAATACAATATTGTAATTTTTTACCAGTCATATCTAGTTTAGAATTATCTTCAGAATTTATTACTTTTATTGGAGATCCACCAATTGAAGAAGATACAAATTTCTTGCCTGCTTCACTGTACAATTTTTTTGCTTCTGTTATAAACGTTTGTTTTTTAGCCTCATTGTATCTGCCTATCACATTTGGTAATGCTATAATTACCAATATTGCTAAAATTGCTATTACAGCTAATAACTCCACTAAAGTAAAACCATTTCTATTTTTCATATCATTCACCTAGTTTAATTATAACACAATTATTTTATCATGCAATTAAAAAGTATTGAATTACACAATACTTAACATTTTATTATTTTGATGTAAAATATCCAGGGCTACTAGTTCCACCATCTATTCTTGCATAAGCCTTATCAATTTTTAAATTGCTATATTTAGTAGATGCTCCACCTACTAAAGCCCTACACATTGAGAACATACTAGAACTATTAGTTACCTTTGTTGTTACAAATTTACTACTAGCATATATAGTTTTTAAGCTCTTACTATTGAAGAACATGTATGTCATATTAGTTACTTTGCTTGTATCAAAACTACTTAAGTTTATTGATGAAGAAGTACACCAGTAAAACATATAACTCATATTTGTAACGTTTGATGTATTAAATCCACTTAAATCTACTGATGAAAGTTTTGTTTTATAAAACATTTGTGACATGTCTGTTACACTTGCTGTATTTAAAGTACTTAATCCTTTTATTGAAGTTGCATTTGCAGTGTAGAACATAGATGCCATTGTAGTTGCTTTACTTGTTTTAAAATTAGTTAAATCAATTGTTGTTGCAGAACTATTTTGGAACATTGATGCAAAGTTAGTAACATTTTGTGCGTTTAATCCATTTAAACTAATAGATGTTGCTTTACTGCTTTGAAACATTCCATTCATAGTTGTAACATTAGATGTATTAAATTTATTTAAACCAGTTATTGAAGTAGCTGCACTACTTTTGAACATAAATGCCATATTTGTAACTTTACTTGTATCAAAACTACTTAAGTTAAGTGAAGTTACTTTACTACCATTAAACATGTTACTCATATTAGTTACGCTTGATGTATTGAAATTATTTAGCCCTGATATTGAAGTAGCAGCACTGCTTTGGAACATTGATGTCATATTAGTTACTTTACTTGTATCAAAGCTACTTAAATCTAATGATGTTGCTTTACTACTATTAAACATATTGCTCATATTTGTAACGTTTGATGTATTTAATTTATTTAGTCCTGTTATTGTTGTTGCTGCATTACTTTGAAACATTGATGACATGTTTGTAACATTGCTTGTGTCTAAATTACTTAAATTTAATGTTGTTGCTGAAGTTCCTTGGAACATTTTGTACATATTTGTAATACCAGAAGCATTAAATTCGCTTAGATCTATTGATTCAGCTTTACTATTACTAAATGCGTTAGAACCTGATAGAACTGGTTTATCGTTTATAGATTTGCATACTTCTCCTGATATAGCAACTGTACTTTCTTTATCTGTAAGAACTACTCCCCAGCCATCAGAAGTAATATTTTGCCATCCACTATCTCCCATTTCTTGTTTATATCTATATGTATATTGACCATATACATACTCAGCTCCTTGTACTAACTCTCCAGTATATGTACAACTTTTTGGAATTACAGGTGCAGTATCATCGATACACTCATATTCATCTAAATTTCCATCTTCTAAATCATCTACTGATAAATCATCTATTTTTTTATTTTCATCTATGTTTGCAATCCATTGCTTATTAGATGCTTTCAAACTTCTTACGTTTCCTCTATCATCCATTAAGATACAGTATTGTAATTTTTCACCTGTCATATTTAATTTAGTATCATCTTCTGAATTATATATTTTCGATGGCTTGCCAGTTACTGAAGAAGACACGAATTTTTCTTCAGCCGAACTGTGTAATTTTTTTACTTCAGTTATAAATGTTTTCTTTCTTGCTTCATTGTATAAATTAATTATATTTGGAACAGTAATAATTACTAACAATGCCAAAATGGCTATTACTGCTAATAGTTCTAATAATGTAAACCCTTTTTTATCTTTCATCTTATTCACCTATAATAAATTATAACACAATATTTTTTTAATACAACATAAAAGCCTAAGTTTTATTTTAGGCTTTTTCTCACATCTTAGTAGTTTCTTGGTTTTAGTGTTCTTGACATTCCTTCTTGTTTTTCAAGTAATACAAGTTCTCTTTCTTTTAATTCATTTTGCTTTTCAATAGCTTCTGCTAAACGTTCAAATGTTTTAATATTTCTATTAAATTCTTTGATAGCTATTTTTAATCCTTCAGTATCTCTTAAAGCATTTTTTAATGCTATCATACAGTCTGTTTCATATGACATATTTATTCCCCCTTAAGTGACAAGTATTATATAATAATAAAGTATTTATGTCAAATTTTTGCTTCATATGATATAATTACTACATAGGTAAGGTGATTTTATGATGAGGTTAAGAAAATTTATTGGCCCCGTAAAAGTAATAATGGTGGTTTTAATTTGTATACTAGGATTACTTGCAGTAATATCAGTTTATGATATTGGTTATAGGCTATTGATGGGTGGATCTTATTCATATATGTTTGGATATACTTATCATAAAGTTAATGAAACTAATATGACGCCTGACTATAATACAAATGATATTGTTATACTTGAAAAAAATATTTCTTATCAAAGTGATGATATAATACTTTATAAATATTATGGAACATATAGACTAGCAAAAGTTAAAGATGTATCAGCTGGAGTATATGTTTTGGAAGATAATTCTAAGAGTGTAGATGATAATTATAAAGTTACTGATGAATTAATAATTGGAAAGGTAACTCAAAATATTAAAAATTTTGGTGTTGTATTTTCAATTATTACTGGACCAATTTCTATATTATTTTTTATAGCAGCAATTGGTGGATATTTCTTTTTAACATTAGGAGATAGAGGATAATGGCATTAAATGAAGTAAAAGAATATTTAAAAAAATATAATGCAGATGATAGAGTTGTAGTTCTTGATGAAAGTAGTGCGACTGTTAGTATGGCCGCTCATGCTCTTCATACTACTGAAGAAAGAATAGCTAAGACTTTATCATTTAGAGTTAAAGATAAAATTATACTTATAGTATTAGCTGGAGATGCAAAGATTAATAATTCTAAGTTTAAACATTATTTTAATGAGAAAGCCCATATGCTTCCATTTGATGAAGTTCTAAAGTTAACAGGTCATCCAGTTGGTGGTGTTTGTCCATTTGCTGTTAAAGATGGTGTTCTAGTCTATTTAGATGAATCTCTTAAAAGATTTGAAACAGTCTTTCCTGCTTGTGGAAGTCCAGCTTCTGCAATTGAAGTCACAATAAAAGAGTTAGAAGAATTTTCTAACCCTGTAGCTTGGATAGATGTATCAACTATTTAATATTCTTAGTTGGATATTTACTAGTGATAACATGTACTTCTTTTTTACATTCAAGAAGTACTTTTTTATTGTCATAATTTTTAAGTGCTTTAATAATTATGTCTGCGATTTCTATAAAGTCTTTGTCATTTAGACCTCTTGTAGTCATAGCAGCACTTCCAAGTCTTAAACCACTTGTTATACTTGGTTTTTCTGTATCAAATGGTATTGCATTCTTATTAACAGTTATATTTATTTTATCAAGTGTTTCTTCTGCAATTTTACCAGTTAATCCAAAACTTGTTTTAACATCAATTAACATTAAATGATTATCTGTAGCATTTGAAACTACTTTTACATTATTCTTTTTGAATTCTTCTGCCATCGCATTAGCATTTTTAATAATATTTTTTGCATATTCTTTAAATTCTGGTTGTAATGCCTCATAGAAACATTGAGCTTTGGCTGCGATTACATGCATAAGTGGTCCACCTTGAATACCCGGGAATACAACTTTATTTATCTTTTTAATTATTTCTTCATTATTAGTTAGTATTAATCCACCTCTTGGACCTCTTAAAGTTTTATGAGTAGTTGATGTTACTACATCTGCATATGGTACTGGATTCATATGAAGTCCTGCAGCAACTAAACCTGCTATATGTGCCATATCTACCATTAGGTAAGCACCACATTTATCTGCTATTTCTCTAAACTTTTTAAAATCTATACTTCTACTATAAGCACTGCATCCTGCAATTATCATTTTAGGTTTTTCTTTTATAGCTAGTTCTTCTATTTTCTTATAATCTAATGTTTCACTTTCAGGATCTAGTTCGTAAGAAACTATATCATAGTCAATACCACTAAAGCTTACTTTACTTCCATGAGTTAAATGTCCTCCTTGAGCAAGTGACATTCCAAGTACTTTATCTCCCCGATTTAATAATGCTCTATAAACTGCCATATTAGCTGAACTTCCACTATGTGGTTGAACATTTGCATAAGCACTTCCAAATAATTTACAAGCATATTCTATTGCTTTATTTTCAAAAATATCGATGTATTCACATCCTCCATAATACCTTTTACCTGGGTATCCTTCAGCATATTTATTAGTTAAGATACTACCTTGTAATTCTAATATAGCTTTAGATACATAGTTTTCACTAGCTATTAATTCTATATTATTTTGTTGTCTTTTCTTTTCTAAATTCAATGCTTTTTTTAATTCTATATCCATATTACCTTCACCTCATTATAATTATAACAAATATTAAAAGATATATCTTTAATTGATATATCTTTTTACACTATTCTACTGATTTTAATGATTCAACCATCTTAATATGCTTTAAACTAAAGTATGTAGCTATGTCAACTAATATTGTAAATATTAATGTTATACCTAAAGAATATATATAACTATAAACAGATATTTTAGGACTAAACATAGTAATATCAAGTTCACATGTTTTAATTATGTACATCGTAAGTGCGTATCCAATGAAACATCCAAGTAGCATACCAATAAATGTTAGTATTTTGTTTTCTCTTCCAATATAGTTATAAACTTCATTATCATAGAAACCTAATACTTTAATAGATGCTAGTTCTCTTTTTCTTTCACTAATATTTATGCTTGATAAGTTATAAAGTACTACGAAGGCTAGAAGTCCTGCTGAAACTATTAATATTCCTGATACTTGTCCAAAGTTTTCCATCGCATCATCAAATATAGTTCTACTTAGTGAATTGTATGTTAGTTTAGAAACTGAATCATATTCTTTTAATCTCTTTGATAAGTCTTTTCTTGTCTCTTCATTTAAGTTATCTACTTTTACAAACATAGTATTATATGAATCACTATCATATACTTTCTTACTCATGTAAATATAATGCATTATATAGTTTTCAGTACTTCCACCTACTGTTGTTGTATATTCTTTATCATCAAGCTTAATCTTTAAAGTATCATTTTCTTTTAATTTAAGAAGTATATATAGTTTTTCTGAAACAAATATTTTATCATCTAAAGTATATTCTTTTTCAGTTTTCCTATCTTGTATCTTTATGAAATCCTCGTATTTATCAAATGGTATTATAAGTTGTACTGATTGATTAGTATCTTTATTTATAATATCTATTGCTTCTTTATTTACTTTTAGTGTTTCTTTGAATTCTTTGAATTTTGATATTTCTTCGTAGTCTTTGTCTAAAGATTCACTTTCTTTATTGAATGTTATTTCTAAGTCATAACTAAATATTTTTTCATATTGATTTGGTACCATATCAGTTATGCAATCTTTTATACCAAAACCTGCGATTATAAGTCCAGTACATCCAGCTATACCAAATATTGTCATTAAGAATCTTTTTTTGTATCTAAATACATTTCTTACTGTTACTTTTCTTGAGAATGATAAGTGTTTCCATATAAATGGAATTCTTTCTAAAAGTACTCTTTTACCTGAAGCTGGACTTTTTGGTCTTAGTAGTTCTGCTGGTACTTCTTTTAATGATTTTTTAACTGCTAAATATGTTGATAAAAGTATACAACCAATTGCTATAAAAGAACCTATAAGTGCACTTGAGGTATCAAATTCATTAATAAAGTCACCTAGTGTGTACATTAAACTATACATTCCATAGATTATACTTGGTATTGTGTTTGAACCTATTATTACACCTAGTACTGAACCAATAGTTGTGGCAAGTAATGCATAAATAATATATTTAAATAGTATTTGGTTATCATTGTAACCTAAAGACTTTAATGTACCTAGTTCTCCTCTTTCTTCTTCTACCATTCTTGTCATAGTAGTTAAACTTACAAGTACAGCAACGATATAAAATAATAAGGGGAATACTTTAGCTAACTTACTAATTCTTTCACTATCCTGTGAAAAACTATAATATCCAGCATTAGAATCTAAATCTAAAATATACCACTCAGGTTTTTCAAGTTCATCTATTTCTTTTCTTGCATCTTCAATTTTCTTATAAGCATCTTCAAACTCTTTATCAGCTTTCTTTCTATTATCTTCAAGTTCTTTTCTTGCTTTTTCTATTTCTTTTTTACCATTGTTTATTTTAGTTCTGGCATTTGAAATTTCCTTATAAGTTTTCTTTTCTTCTTGAAGTAAAGTGTTATAACCATCATTTAGTTTTTTTAAGTTTGATTCTAAATTAGATAGTTGTGCTTTTAATGCTGTTGTGTCTCCACCTATACTTTCTAAGTAAGCAATATTCTTTTTAAGAGTAGTAATTCCATCATTTACTTTTTTCTTGTTAGTTTCTATTTCTGCTTTCTTAGTTTTAAATGTTTCTTTAGCTTTCTTTTCATTATTATTTAGTTTTGTTAAATTACTGTTAAGAGTTTTTTCATTTTTATTTATTTTATCTTCTGCATCATCTAACTTTTTATATGCGTCTTTTTTTTCTTGATTATACTTATCTATATTATCATTTAATTCTTTTAATGCAGCTTCTTTTTCTTTGTTAAATCTAGTTTCTATAAATTCATTTGTTATAACTTCTAGTTTATCTTCTTCGCTGTTAATAAGTTCTTCATATTTTTTTGAGTAAGTGCTTTCATTATTATTAAGTTTTATATAAGCCTCAGTGTAATAATCAATATCAAAGTTAGTAATTAGTGAATACATATAGAAATTAACTTTACCATTTAATAGTTTTGTACTTCCTCTTTCACGAGATACATATAATGGACTTTTAATGAAGCCTACAATTTCTAAAGTTTTCTCTTTTAGGTTATCATCTTCTATAGTAATGGTGTCTCCAATTTTGTAGTCACCTAAATCTTTATTATTTTCTATTACACATTCTTTGTTATTCTCTGGTAGTCTTCCTTCCGTAACAATCAGTTTATTCATTTTAGCATTAGGATCATAAGAATGAACTTTTACTACATAGTCATCATCTACTCTTATAAGAGCATCTATACTATAAGACGGTTCTACATCATATCCATCATTTTTTAATTTTTCTATTTCTTCATCAGTTATTCCCCAAGTTGACATTAGATTAATATCATAAACATTTTGTTTCTTAAAGTATTCATCTATACTACTTTCCATATTAGGTGATGTTTGTCTTATACCAGTAAAGAATCCTACTCCTAAAAGTACTATTGCTAAAATAGATAAGAATCTTTTAAATGTTTTTTTGATACTTAGGAAACTTTGTTTAGTTAGTGTTTTCACTACCATTCAATCCTTTCTATATCAATTGGTTTTTTATTTATTTTTACTTCTTCAACTTTTCCACTTTTGAATTTAATTACTTTGTCTGCCATTGGAGCTATAGCTGTATTATGAGTAATAATAATTACTGTCATTTTTCTTTTTCTACATGTATCTTGTAATAGCTTTAATATTTGTTTTCCAGTAACGTAGTCTAAAGCTCCAGTTGGTTCATCACAAAGAAGCACATTTGGATTTTTAGCTAGTGCTCTTGCAATAGAAACTCTTTGTTGTTCTCCACCTGATAGTTGAGCTGGAAAGTTATTGAGTCTATCTTTTAGACCAACGTTTATTAGTGTTTCTTTAGGAGACAAGGAATTCTTGCATATTTCAGTTGCTAGTTCTACGTTTTCAAGTGCTGTTAAATTTTGTATAAGATTATAGAATTGAAATACAAAACCTATATTAGTTCTTCTATATTTAATTAGATCTTTTTTGTTATATTTAGTTATATCTTTTTTAGCTACTGTTATTTTTCCACTAGTTGCTTTATCCATTCCACCAAGTATATTAAGTGCTGTTGTTTTACCTGCTCCTGAGTGTCCTAAAATACAAACTAATTCTCCTTGTTCTATTTCAAAATTAACTTTATCAAGTGCTTTTACTTCTATTTCTCCTGATTTATATATTTTACTTACATCTTTAAATTCTATGTATGCCATAATATCACCAATTTAATATTAACATTTTTCACACAAATAAAAAAGTAGTATTTCTACTACTAATTTTGACTTATATTTGTAGTCTGTGGTGTTTCAATTTTTACTTCAGGTACTGGTTCTTGTACAACAACAGGTTCTTCTGGCATATTTTCAGGAGTTATAAATGTTGGCTTTACTTTTGGTTGTACCATTTGAGGTTCAACTGTTACTTCTGGAATTATATATGCTTGTGGTTCTGTGTTTGTATTTCCAATAGGACCATTTACTGATTGCTCAGGTTGTACAACTGGTGACTGATTGGTGTTTGTCATTTCATTATTCACTGTTTGATTTACTGAACCATTTACTAAAGCTGGATTTGGTATAGCAGCTGCAATTGAAGGATCATAATCTGCATGAATTGGTTTATCTTGAGCAGGTACAACTTCTTTTCCTTTTTTACCTTTTTTAATAATCATTATTATAATTAGTGCTACGATAATTACTCCTGCAGCAATACCACCATATAATATGTAATAATTAGTCATATTTTTTACTTCGAATACATATTCTATTTTATTTTCACTGTCGGGACTTAATTTCCATACTAATTTTTTTCCATCATTTTGGCTTTCAGTTGCATTATTACTAATTGCTTTTTCAGGAAGATTTACAGCATAACTTATTTCCATTTCACTTGCTAATTTTGTTAATTCTCCATAATCTGGTTCATCAGTTGAAGTGATATTATTACTATCATCACCTATTATTGTTGTTGTATTATCATTTGTTCCATTATCTGGTGTTGTTAATGTTCCATTACTTGGTGTAGTAGTATTATCAATAGTAGTATTTGGAGTAGTAGTTTCTCCAGAGCCTGTTCCCATAGCTAATTCATTATTATTGCTTTGTGTATTATATGATAAATCGTTAAAATCATTATATTCTAAATTATACTTAAAACTAGCGGTATATTTATTCTTTAAGAATCCTTTTTCAACTTTAAAGAATACACTATCATCAAAATCTTCATTAAGATAATCACTTAATTCAACTTCTTTTCCGATATCGTTTGATATATTATCAATATTATCATAAACTTTTTTTAATACATATCCAGTATAACCATTATCACTCTTTTTTTCATAAGTTAAATTACGTTTCTTTAAATAATCTAATTGTTCTTGAGTAAATACATCGTCAGTTGTTTGTTGACTATATTCTAGCATCTTATCACTAATTAAATAAGAAGTTTCAAATACCATACTTTTATCTTTATTAATTGTCATTTCAGTTTTACTTTTAATACATCCAGTTAAAGTTGTTAATATTAATAACATAGCAATAACTTTTTTAATATTCTTCATACACTCAATATTCCTTTTACTACCTAATCTTATCTTGATTATATCATAACGTAAAAGCTTTTGAATAGTTTTTAATAAAAAAATAACATTTATGTGTAAATTACATAAATGTTTTAAGTTTCTCTATTTCTTCTTCTTGAAATTTTAAGAATTTTGTTGCTAATTTTAATATTTTTTTATCAACTATTTTTTTATAATTTTCTATCTTTGTTTGCATCTCTACTATTCCCATGGTTAACCCTTCAATAACCATTGAGGCTATAGCTGGATCACTATTATCTTTCATAGTTTCCATAGTTATACCCATTTTGCTACTTAGTTTTGCCATAAGATTAGTTTTTTTAGGTTCGATTTTATTCTTTTTTAAAAGTTTTTCTGCTTCTTTTAAGAAACTGTTATATTCTTTTAATTCATCTTCGATTAGTCCTTTAATTTTATTATCTCTTTTTCTTAGTGTATCACTTAAAATATTTAAAGTATGTACACCCATTTCTGCATTTTCATATACAAAATTTAATAATTCCATATTTTCATTCATTTATCTTCACCACTATTATTATTTACATTATTTTAATGTTTATACATTGTTGATTAAATATTTTTAAAATGTTAATATTGTCTAAAGAGGTAATTATGATTAAAGAAAATGAACAAGGTATTTTAATAGTTGTTTCAGGTCCATCTGGTTGTGGAAAGAGTACATTAGATCAAAAGTTAATAGAATCTAGAGATGATACTGTTATGTCTATTAGTGACACTACTAGAAGTCCTAGAGGTGAAGAAAAAGATGGTGTTGATTATAACTTTATTACTACTGAAGAGTTTGAACAAAAGATTAAAGATAATAAATATTTAGAATATGCGATAGTTCACTCTAATAAATATTACGGAACACCTATAGAACATATTGATGAACTGCTTAGTAAAGGTAAAAATATAATACTTGAAATTGATATTGAAGGAGCACGTAAAGTAAATGAAATAAGACCTGATGCTGTATTCATATTTATTATGCCACCATCAATGGAAATACTTAAAAAGAGATTAATTGGTAGGAAAACTGAAACAAAAGAACAAATTGTTGAAAGATTTAAAACTGCATATAAAGAAATAAATGAAGTATCTAAATATAACTATGTAATTGTAAATGATAATATTGAAGAATCTCTTCTTAAAATGAATAGTATTATAGAGTGTGAAAAATGCAGAGTTGATAGAATTGAAGAAGTTTATTTAGGAAATCAAGAAGAAATGATACACGAATTATTAGTTGATTTTGATAAAGAAAACTATAAAGAACATAAAGAGTCATAGACTCTTTTAATATGAATAAAATTATTAAATATGTAATATACTATAGTATAAAATTATATCTAATTATGATAAAATTATTATGGTGAAATATGAAAAATAAAATGTTAATAATTTGTTTAATGTTTATGTTATTAGTTGGTTGTAATAAGAAGGAAGATATGCCTGTTATGAGTAGTTCTAATACGAAACTTGCTATTAGCGATAATCTTACTTTTGAATATGCATCTAAAGTTAAACTTTACGATATTGTAAGTATTGAAAATGGAGAAATTACAAGTGATAACATATTAATTGATACTTATACATTAGGTAAAAATAAGATACTTGTTCATTATAAGACACATAATCATAGAGAAAAATTTGAAGCTTTAGAATATGATGTTGTTGATACTACTAAACCTCTTGTACTGATAAGTGGTTCATACAGTACTAATAAAGGTACTGATGTTAATTTGGTTGATAAGGTTTTGTGTGCTGATAATTATGATAAAAGACCTAATTGTAAAGTTGAAGGTGAATACGATATTAATAAAGTAGGTACATACAATTTAAAATATGTTGCTACTGATTCATCTAATAATACAACTACAAAAAGTTTTAAATTAGTTGTTAAAGAAAAGTCTAAGAATAATAATACCAGTAATGCTTCTACTCCAAAAGATACTGTAAATATAAAAGATGCTATAAAAAAATATAAGAATGAAAACACTATGATTGGAGTTGATGTATCTACTTGGCAGGATACTGTTGATTGGGAAAAAGCTAAAAAAGCTGGTGTTGAATTTGCAATGATTAGAATTGGTTTTGGCCATAATAGAAAGAATCAAATTGTTATTGATAACCAGTATAAAAAGAATATTGAGAATGCTAAAAAAGCTGGTATACCAGTTGGAGTTTATTTCTTTAGTTACGCCAAAGATGTTTATGAAGCTCGTGAACAAGCTCAGTATGTTGTTAATACACTTGATGGTATAACTCTTGAACTTCCTATTGCATTTGACTGGGAAAACTGGAATAACTTTAATTCATATAATATTAGTCTTACTGACATTAACTTAATAGCTGATGCATTTATAAATGAAGTAACTAAACATGGATATCAAGGAACACTTTATAGTAGTAAATATTATTTAGAAAATATATGGGATGTAGGAAGTAAAGACACTTGGCTTGCTCATTATACATCTAGCAAATCAAGTTATTCTAAGCCTTATACTATGTGGCAATTTTCAAGCAGAGGTAAAGTTGATGGAATAAATGGTGTAGTTGACTTAAATGTTTTATATAAATAAAATACTAGGATTAAATTTTCCTAGTATTTTTACATTTTATTGTTATTTTTTAGTACTTTTTAATCGAATTTATACAATAGATTATGATTTATTGTGTATTTTTGATTTAATCATCACATTATTTTACATTTTATTGTGTGTTTTTTAATATTTTTATAAGTTTTTATACATTTTGATGTGATATCCAAATAAAAAGAGTATTTCTACTCTTTCTCTATTGCATCCATTATATATGGAGCTATTTGTATTTTTCTTGAAACTATATCTTTTAGAGGTACGCCTTCGTATATTTCTTTTAAATCGAAACTATTCTTTATGATATTCTCTGCATCTCTATTATATAAACAATAAGAAACATTTTCAAAAATATCTGTTACGAATAAAGTAACAACTCTTATATTTTCATTGCTTGCTACTTCGTCTAGATAATTAACTAAACTATTTATTTTTTTATTCATAGATTCAAAATCTGCTGTTAGAATTTGGCCTATTCCTATCATTTTATCATTTACTTTGTATGTCTTAAAGTCTTTATGAAGTATGTCTTCGTTTGTAAGTCCTTTAATAGTCATACCTTGTTTTAATAGTTCAATTCCATACTTTTTATATTTGATTTTAGCTATTTTTGATAAATTAATTAATGCATCAGTATCTCTTATAGTAGTAGTTGGTGAAGTAAGAAGTAATGTGTCTGAGATAATAGCTGATGCCATAATGCCTGCTATCTCTTTAGAAATCTTAACATTATTTTCTTTATATAAATCATATATAATTGTATTAACGCTACCTACTCCTGCATTTCTAAAGTTAATAGGTTTCTTAGTATTAATATCTCCTATATTATGATGATCTATTACTTCTAATATTTCTGCTTCTTCAAGTCCATCTACACTTTGTGAAGAGTTATTGTGATCTACTAATATAACTTGTTTCTTATCTACGTCGTTTGTGTCTGTTAATGTTAAAAGTCCTTTACATTCGTTTTTACTATTTAGTATTGGATAATTAGTATGTTTTAACTTTTTGCTTTGTTCAAAGAAATCTGATAAATAATCAAGTTCATTAAAAGTAACAGATTCTTCTTTTCTCATTATATCTTTTATATAGTTAGAAAATGAAATTAGTTTACCTACTTCATATGAAGATAAAGGAGTACTGATAATGTTAACTTTATTCTTCTTTGCCTTTTGTATTAATTCATGAGGTAGTTCTATTCCAGCAATAACTATAATAAGTTTAACTTTACTTTCAATAGCATAATCAAGTATGGCAGCTCTATCTCCTATTATTAATATATAACTATTATCTAATGTAACTCTTTCTATAAATGTAGCTTTTGCATATGTAGCAGCTAATACATTACCAGATATTTCTTTATCAAATTTTAATACTGGTGTTCCTTTTAGTACACTTATTAAGTTTCCATATGAAGTGTTAATCTTATGAAAGTCTCCCATAATAATTTCACGAGCTACTTCTTTTAAAGAAACGTATCCATAGTATTTATTTTTATTTTCTACTACTGGTATACCTGTTAAAGAGTATTTATTCATATAATCAAATGCATCTTTTATAGGTACATTTTTGTCAATAAAACATTCTTTATGATAAGCCACATCTTTTAATTGTAATTTAACATCATTTAAATGATATGGTTCTTTAACATTAAAATAATCTAATGCATACTTAGTTTCTGGATTTAAATTTCCTAGTGTTGAGGCAACAGTATTATATCCTAATTTATTCTTTAAGTATGATAATGCAATTGATGCACATATTGAGTCTGTGTCAGGATTTTTGTGTCCAAAAATATACGTTACTTTTCCATTCATTTAACTCATCTCCCCTTTTGTATCCGTAAATAATACCACAAAATTATTAAAAAATAAAGTTAAAATTTAATTAATTCATAATTTCTAGTACCAACGTGTAATTTTTCTGCTTCTTCTATAGTATGAAGTCCATTTCTAGATTCAATTCTTTCTATTAAATGATCTTTTCCTGGAACATTACTATTATAAACTAAATCTATGCAAGCTTGATCTAAGGCAACTGGATCAGTAGAAGCTAAAATACCAATATCTTTCATACATGGATCTTCTGCTTTTGCACAACAATCACAGTCTACTGACATATTTGCCATCACATTTATAAATACAATGTTTTTTTCATAATCAACTATTGTTTTAGCAGCTTCTGCCATAGACTCTAAGAATGAATCATGATCTGCTGTCCATATATCTTCTGGTTTTCCAGCTCCATGTATATTTGCTTTTCCATGACTAGATGCAAGTCCTATTGATATATTTTTTAGTGAGCCTCCAAATCCACCCATTGGATGACCTTTAAAGTGAGATAAAACTAACATCGAATCATAATTTTCTATATTCTTACCAACATAGTTAATACTCAAATGTTTTCCTTCTTTAATAGGTAATTCTAATTCTTCATCTTTATCAAGTAAATCAACATTATAATATTTAGTCCATTCATGTTCTTCTAAAAGTTTTAAATGTTTGTCACTTGTATTTCTAGCTCCATCATATGCGGTATTACATTCAACAACGGTTCCATCTACATAATCAATAATATCTTTATAAAATAATGGTTTTAAATAATTTTGATTCCCTTTTTCTCCACTATGTACTTTAACAGCAACTTTACCATTAAGTTTTACACCTAACTTTTTATAAATTTCTACTAATTTTTCACTACTTATCTCGCTTGTAAAATAAACTTTACTTTTCATATTGTCTCCTTATTTATATGTCTATTATAGCATAATCTCTTTTAATAATTATCTATATTTGTTATAATGTTTACGTGAGTTTTATGAAATATGACAAAGAGTTTTTAGAATATATAGATGAAATAATTAACAATAAAGAGTTTTTAAAGAGGAAGAAGTATGCTCATCATGAAAATGAAAGTGTGTATGATCATTCTATGAAAGTAGCATATGAGTCTTATAAGTTTGCTAAAAGACATCACTTGAATGTTAGAAATACTTGTATTGGTGCTATACTTCATGATTTTTATTTTAAACCATGGCAAGAAAATCATACTAAAAAGAAATTTAGAGAATTACATGGTTTTGTACATGCTAGGGAGGCTTTATATAACGCAAGAAAACATTTTCCTCATTTAATGAATCCAATGGTAGAAGATATTATATTAAGGCATATGTTTCCTCTTAATATAAGACCACCTAAATATGCTGAAAGCTGGGTTGTTACTATGATGGATAAAAAATGTTCATTAAATGTGCTTGCTCATCCAAGTCAATATCCAAAATACTTGGGACTTAAAAGAAGGAGAAAAAACAGATGTGTGATTTAAAAGTATTATTTTTATTATTTATTGCTTACTCAATGATTGGGTGGATGATAGAAGTTGTTGCTACATTCCCTGATACCAAATGTTTTGTTAATAGAGGCTTTTTAATTGGACCATATTGTCCTATATATGGTAATTGTGCTATTGCTATGGTGCTTTTACTTCATAACGTTAAAAGTCCTATATTATTATTTATTTTATCAATCATAATATGTAGTGTTGGAGAATATATAACAAGTTACCTAATGGAAAAATTGTTTCATGCTAGATGGTGGGATTATTCTAAAAAAAAGTTTAATATAAATGGTAGAATTTGTTTATCGAATAGTTTAGCATTCGGTGTACTTGGTTTCTTACTAGTTAAGTTTGTTAATCCATTCGCCCTTAGTATATTTGCAAAATTGTCTCCACTTGCTATAAATATATTATTCTATACACTATTAACACTATATTTAGTAGATAATGTTATATCATTCAAAGTTATAATTAAAATTAAAGATATGGGGGTTAAATATGTACATTTAGATAATACAAAGGAAATAACTGAGAAAGTTAAAAATATCTTAAGTAATAATGCACTAGCTAAAAGATTATTTAAAGCATTCCCTAATATAAGATTTAAATTTAATTTAAAAGAAAAGATGAAATATTTAAAAGATAAAGCTGTTTCAATTAAAAATAACTACAAAAAGTAAAAATTGTAGTTATTTTTTTAATATATAATTGTAAAGTTTACATATATTTTTTATTAATGAATAGTTAATGCTGTATAATTATATTGGAGGCGTGTAATAATGTTTGAAAACAAGAAAATATTTATTCTTGGAATGGCAAGAAGTGGTTATCATGCAGCTAGAGTTCTTGCTAAAAGAGGTAACACTATCGTATTAAATGATAAGAATGCTAATCAAGATAAAAATCATATTAAAGAATTAGAAGATTTAGGAGTTAAAGTAATTTTAGGAAGTCATCCTGATGATATATTAGATGAATCTTTTGATTATCTAATTAAGAACCCGGGTGTTCATTTTGATCATAAATATCTAAAGTATGCTAATGAACATAACATTAAAGTTATTAATGAAACAGAAATGGCTTACCATTTATTACCTAAAGGAGTTAAATTAATAGCTATTACTGGTACTAATGGTAAGACTACTACAACATCACTTACATATGAAATAGTTAGTGCTGCATTCCCCGGTAGAACACATTTAGCTGGAAATATAGGTTTTCCTTTATGTGAAGTTATTGAAAATATTAAAGAAAATGATTATTTAGTTATGGAAATTGGTGTTCCACAATTACATGATTTCTATGATTTTAATCCTGATATTGCAGTACTTACTAATATTTATGAAGCTCATTTAGATATGTTTGGTACTCGTGAATACTATAATGAGAATAAACTTAGAATGTTTCAAAATCATACTTCTAAGAATATTGCAATCATTAATAAGGGAAATGAAGATGCATATAGGATTACTAAAGATATAAAAAGTACTAAGAAATACTTTACTAGTAAAGAAAAAATTGATGGTGCTTATTTAGAAAATGGTAAAATATACTATTATGGTGAAGAAATAATTGATACTAAAAATATCAAATTACAGGGAAATCATAATTATGAAAATATTATGTGTGCTATTATGATAGCTAAAGAACTTGGTATTTCTAATGAAATTATGTGTAAGGCTATTAGCGAATTTAGTGGTGTAGAACATAGAATAGAATATGTAAGAACATTTGAAGGAAAAGATTTCTATAATGATTCCAAAGCTACTAATGTTACTTCTACTCAAATAGCATTATCTGCATTTAAAAAACCTACAGTATTAATTTTGGGTGGCCTTGAAAGAACTCAAAGCTTCTTAGAATTAAAAGATTATTTAGTTAATACTAAAGCTGTTGTTTGCTATGGACAATGCAAAGAAAGATGTAAAAAAGAAATAGAATCTATGGGTATTAAATGTACTATGGTTAATAACTTAACTGAAGCAGTGGATGTTGCTAATAAAGAAAGTGTTAGTGGAGACGTAATTCTTTTAAGTCCTGCAGCTGCATCATGGGATCAATATAAATGTTTTGAAGATAGAGGCGATGAATTCAAAAAATTAGTTAAAGAATTATAGGAATTAATATGAAAATAATTTGTGAGCATTGTGGTACTAATATAGATTTAGATAAAGATAAAGTTTGTCCTAACTGTAAAGCATCATATTCAAAAAATAAAGACTACAAAGAATATAAAGAAAGACTTAATAAAGAAAAAGATACTGATATTAGAAGTAAAGAACTAGATAATGAATTAAAAGAAAAAACTAAAGATATTATGGATACTGGTTTAAAAACTTTTAAAACTACTTTTACTATTAGTAAAGTTATGTTCATAATAGTTGGAATTATGATATTAGCTATAATGACAGTGGTCATAATAAATGTTATAAACTTTAATAATGATTTTGATAATGCAAGAGATGATGTAAAAAATACCCAAGAATTAATTGATAGTAAAAATAATGATTTTGATGATCAATATAATAAAATAAAAGAAGAACTTGAAAGACAACAAAAAGAATTTGAAGAAATGTATGGTAATAATTAAAAAATTGTAAGTTTAATCTTACAATTTTTATTTGCCATTAATTATGTTTATAATATCTTTTCCATACTTTTTATATTTA
The DNA here is from genome assembly GCA_934088535.1 of uncultured Bacilli bacterium. The sequence continues at coordinate 23,562 of CAKOJC010000012.1, forward strand.
GTATCAGAAAAACCATTTATACTTTTTAATTCTTTTTCATTTATTGGTTTTAATCTAACTATTTCGTTTAATATTTTATCATTAAATATATAGTATGGTTTATAATTTAATTGTTTTGCTTTATAATTTCTATAATTTTTTAATTTATTTTTTATGATTTCATTTAAATCAAATAGTTTTTCTCTAGATACTACATTAGTTTCATTTATGTCATCAATTATATCTTCATCTATACATAATGATAATATTCTATCAGCACTTTCTTTTATTATATCGTCCATACTAGAAAATTCAGTAGAGTTCTTTTCTATTTTTTTAATATAATCCACAAGTTTATCTACTCTAACTATTTTATTTTTAATGTCTCTTGGAGCATTCTTGGTATCTACAATTGTATTTTCATTAGATAACACTACTAATCCATGATAGAAATTATCATATGCTTTATTAAGTATTAATTTTTCAAGGAAAGTACTATGATCATTTAAATATAACTTAATAGTATCGATATTTCTATCTAGTTTATCTATTGGATTATAAATACCTACTTTTTTGCCATAATATGTCCTATAAAAATTACCACTATTATCAATTAAAATATTTCCATAAGTATTTTTACATTCTAAAATATAGTAGTTTCTTCTAGTTATAAGCATAAAATCAATTTGTACTCTATGATCTTTATATTGAATATTTAAGTCATGTAATATAAGCATAGGAATATTACTATTCATAAGAGCATTTACTACTTTATTTTCCCCTTTTAAAGCATATTCATATTTTCTGATATCTTTTTCTATAAATTCTTTTGCTTCTCTAGATGCAGTTTTAATTTTTTTATTCAATTCTTCTATTCTATTTTTTAGGATATTTCCTTCTTTATACATAATAGAGTTTTCTATATCTTTCATATGTACACCTCTTTATTCTATAAAGATTATACTATAACTTAAATAAAAAAACCATATTAATGGTTTATTATTCTAACGATTTGTAAACGTCATATAGTTCGTTTGCTTTATTTATATCTTTTTTTATATTAGCTTCAGGGCAACCATTTTCATAATAGTACTTAGCTAAATTATAAAATGGATATTTTATTCTTTCTGTTATTGGAGAGTCTATTGCTTTTGAATAATATATGAACGCAGTCTTTAAATCACCTTTTTTTCTATAATATTCTCCTACTTTATTAAGTGCCCAACATTCATTCATATCAGCACTAACCTTATAATATTTTATTGCTTCTTCAATGTTCCCTTCATCTTCATAAGTTTTTCCTAAGTTGTTAAATGCAAATACATATCCATGTTCTGCTGATATTTGAAAATTCTTTCTAGCTTCATTTAAATCTTTTTTATTTTGTTTGTTAATTCCTCTTAAGTAGCATAGTCCTAAAGTATTATATCCTGCCATACTACCTAATTCTATTGATTTATTTAAGTATTCCCACATAATATCAAAATTCAACTTAACTCTTCCTGTTAGCATTAAATTTGCAACCATCCAGCAACCCTTAGGATGATCTTTTAAAGCTGCTTTATAATAGTAATCAAAGCATTTTTTATAATTAGGTTTACCACTTATATATCCATCAAATTCTAAAGATCCAAGCTCTGCACATGCATACATATTATCTTTTCTAGATAATTCTATTAATGAGTTTATATAACTTTCACCATAATAAAGTTTAATTTTTAAATACTCATTTAGTTCTTGTCTATTTATTTTAATGTTAATAGATTGTGTATATATTGGCTGATTATTATCCAAAATACTATAATTTAATAATTCTATAAATGCCTCATAGGTAGTTAACTTCTTTATATTATTTATTATCTCTTTTTCTATATGTTCATCGTTAGATGCAATTCTTAATAATTCTTCTACTACTTCATTAAATTTTTTATTAGTATTTATGAGTTCTAAAGAACTGTCATCTTTTATGTAAATAACATCATCCATTATTGATAAAATGCCTAAGATGATATCTAAATATACTTGTTTATCTTGCTCATACTTTCTTTTTAAATCACTAAATATCTTCTTATATTCTAAACCTATAGCTCTATAGCCTATACAATAATTATTTATGGTAGTAGCATTTACATTATTAACATTAAAAATAGTACAAAATAATTCTGTTTGCATAGCATTCTTATTATTAGATACTTTCTTTATTGTATTAATAACGTTCCCTAATGATAAATAATTATCATTATCATTCATCTTTATATAATTTCTTTTCATAAAATGATTTTAACACATATTTTATTAAATTTATAGTGCTGGCGAACCAATGAATGAATTATTATTAACCTGAAAATATATTAAACATATTACACCAGCTAATAATAAACTTGAACCTAATAGTTTTATACTGTAAAGTTGTTTTTGGTTATCATTTACTCTTTGCAAAAATATATAATTTCTAAAGAAAAAATAAATATATATTAAAGAAGTAATAATCAAAGTAAATTCAAAAATTTTATTAGATTCATCTTTGTAATAATTATTATTTGTTTTTAAATACTCTTTATCATCCGCATCTCCTTTAATGTTTAAAAAACATAACAAAGCAAAGATAAACCATAAAAAGTCCTCAAAATTTAATCTAGTTATTTCATCTTCTATACTCATAATATAGTTTATGTGTCAAGTTTTGGTAAGTTATATTGTTTTAATTTTTTTATGTGTTATGATTTAGTTGGTGATGTTATGGATAAAATACTTAGTTCACTTATAGATGAAAAAAGAAAAAGCTATAAATGTTTTAGTATGCTTAAATACTATTATGATACTAATCCTGAGTTTGCTGAATTTATTAAGAATGAAGTTGCTTCAGGAAAAATATTTGGCTATGACGAAAAATTATGGAATAAAATGGCTGCTTTAAATGTAAGAAATCCTATTAACTTTGAAGAAGCTTTCGGGGAAGGATTTAACGAAGGAAATTGTACTAAATTTTCTAAATATTTAAGTTTTTGTTTTTCATATCCACAAATATGTGGTGGTACTTTACCATTAATTAAAGGAAGTAAAAATTTGCCTGATGGAAGACATACTTGGATGTGTTATAGAGGAATGATATATGATACTTCTTTAATGCTAATAATGGATGAAGCTTATGCTAAAAAAGGGCTTAAATATGATGAAGAAAATAGATATGATCCTAACTATGATCGTTCTTACTCTGCAGCAAAAGAGTTTGCTAACGATAAAAGTATTAGACGTTAACTAATATATTTATCTGAATTATCAAAAAGTCTATCTACAAATATCTTAGCAAGTAAAGTTGAGTCTTCTTTTAGACCATTAAGTAACCACATTTTACAAGTATTATAAAGAGCCCCACTCAATATATAAAGTTTATATCTAGATTCAATATTTGTTTTAGTTTCAGGATAGAATACTATCATATAGTCATTTATTTTATTTTGTATTACATTTGATAAATTAGATTTCTCTAAAGCAAGAACAAAATCTTTATTATTTTTAAAGAATTCGAATGCATTTAATATAAGAAGATATGGATTATCTTTGTTTTCTTCACGTTTACTTTTATATTCTTCTATTAAAGTAGTCATATAGTCGTTTAGGATATCTTCTTTAAAATTATAGTTTCTATAATAAGTCATTCTAGATACTCCAGCTTTTTTAGTTATTTCTGTAATAGTTATATCTTTAAATTCTTTTTCTTTCATAAGAGAAACTAATGACTTCAATATACATTCTTTTATAAATTTATTATTCAAACAAAAACACCTCTTTTGTAACATTTAGAATAAACTAGTAGTTTTTCTTCTTTTAATATGTTACAATTGTAACACATATATGATTAATATGAAAGGAATCAATTATGGGAAAAGTTAATGATTATATAAATAAATTAATTAAGTTCATTAAGAATGAAAAGCCTGAAAATAAAGAAAAACCTTGGCTTAAGTATTATGGTGATGTTCCTGAAAGTTTAAATTATTTTAATGGAAGTATGTATGACTATTTAAAAGATACTGCTTCTAAGAATGAAAAAAGAAGTGCTTATTCCTTCTATGGAAATGAAGTTACATTTAAATCTTTTATGAAGAAAATAGATAAAGTTGCTTCTGCTTTAAAGGAATTTAATATTGTAGAGAATGAATGTGTTACGATATGTATGCCTAATACTCCTGAGAGTTTTGCTTTAATTTATGCTGTTAATAAGATTGGAGCTATATGTAATATAATACATCCTTTATCTTCTACACAAGATATAGAAAGAGCTTTAAAAGAAACTAATAGTTCTATTATATTTTGTTCTGATGTAGCTATGCCTAAAGCAAGACATATTAAGGTTAAGCATTTTATTATGGTACCTACTAGTGAAAGTTTAGGAAGAATACTTAAGACTCTATATAATATTAAGTCATCTTTAAATATGAGACTTGAAGAAGGTATGCTTACTTGGCATGAGTTTTTAAATTATGGAACTGAAACAGATACTTATGTTAAGAGAGATCCAAAGAGCCCAGCTGCTATAATATATAGTGGTGGTACTACTGGTAAACCTAAAGGAATAATAATTTCTAATGCTAACTTTAATGCTATGGCATTACAAACATCAAGTGTATGTGAGTATATTAGCCCTGGTCACTCAGCATTAGCTGCATTACCTATATTCCATGTATTTGGTTTAGCTCTTTGCACTCATACATGTCTTGTATCTGGTATGAAATGTATAATTGTCCCTCAACTTAATACAAAAAAGATTAATAAAGAACTTAAAAAATACAAACCTAATGTTTATCCAGCCGTTCCATCTTTATTAAAAATGTCTATTAATAATACCGATCCTGGTAGCAACGCTTTTAAGGATATAAAAGTTGTGGTTGTCGGTGGAGATTATTTATCACCTCAATTAAAGGGTGAATTTGAAGATTATTTAAAAGCTCATGGAAGCAAGGCTGTTGTTAAAGTAGGCTATGGACTTTCAGAAGTATGTGGTTTTTGTTGCTGTACTGCCGAAATAGATGAAAAACATGTAGATAATCATAAAGGTACTTTAGGTATACCTAATCCAGATACAATTGTTAAAATTTTTGAACCAAATAGTGATGTTGAAAAATCACTTGGTGATGTTGGAGAAATATGTATTACTGGACCAACTCTTATGATGGGTTATATTAATGAAGATGAGGAAACTAAAAAGACTTTAGTTCTACATAACGATGGTAAAACTTGGTTGCACTCAGGTGATCTTGGGTATATGGATAAAGATGGATTTATCTTCTATACTTCAAGACTTAAGAGAATGATTATCACTAACGGTTATAACGTTTATCCAATTGAACTTGAAGATATTATTAATAAATGTAAATATGTTGATACTTGTACGGTTGTTGGAGTTCCTCATAAAATAAAAAGTCAAACTCCTAAAGCTGTTATAGTACTTAAACAAGGTGTAGAAAACACTATGGAAATACGTGAAGAAATAAGAAGATACTGTTATAAAAATATAGCTAAGTATGCAGTACCAACTGAGTACGAATTTAGAGATACACTTCCTAAAACAGCTGTTGGTAAAGTAGCTTATAGAGATTTAGAAAAGAAGAAAGAAGATTAATTCTTCTTTTTTTGTGGAGTTGTTGTGGAATATAAAAGGTATACTTTATAGACTTAAAATTATATAATTAATATGGAGGTTGAAACTTATGAAGAAGTTTTTAAAAAATTATAAGTCAACATTAATACTTTTAGGATCAATTATTATTGGTACTATAGTAGGATTAATATTTGGTGAGAAAGCTACAGTATTAAGTCCTTTTGGTGATTTATTCTTAAACATGTTACTTGTTATTATAGTACCACTTATATTCTTAACAATTAGTACATCTATTGGTAAAATGAAACAACCTAAGAGAATTGGTAAGATACTTACTACTATAATACTTGTATTTGTATTTACTTCTATAGTTAGTGTATTTGTTGGTATAGTATCTACTAAAGCATTTAGATTAGTTGATGTTAAAGATGAAGCCGCTATTAAGGAAGTATTAAATGGTGCTGAAGAAGCAACTAAGGAAGATGTTAATTTCCTAGAAAGAACTGTTGAAGCAGTTAGTGTTAATGATTTTAGTAAATTACTTACTAGAGATAATATGATTGCTTTAATTATATTCTCAATTCTTATGGGAATTAGTATTAATATGAGTAAAGGTAAAGGAGAAAAATTCTTAGATGTTTTAGAGAGTGCTAATGAAGTTGTACAATCATTTATTAAGCTCATTATGTACTATGCGCCTATAGGGCTTGGATGTTATTTTGCTGCTTTAGTTGGAACATTTGGTGGTGAGATTGCTATTGGATATGGTAAAACATTTATAATATATACTGTTGTTACTGTTATATTCTATTTTACAGTTTATTCATTATATGCATTTCTTGCTGGTGGTAAAAAAGGATTTATTAGTTATTGGAAGAATATATTACCTGCTACATTAACTAGTCTTGCTACTTGTAGTAGTGCTGCATCAATACCAGTAAATACTACTTGTGCTAAGAATATTGGTGTACCTGAAGATATAGCTGATACTACTATTCCACTTGGAACAAGTTTCCATAAAGATGGTTCTATAATAGGTAGTGTATTTAAAATTATGTTCTTAGTATATCTATTTAATTCAGATGTAAGCACTCTTAAAGTTTTAGGAGTTGCATTAATAGCTACATTGCTTGTTACTGCTGTACCTATTGGTGGTGGAACAATATCAGAAATGTTAATTATAACTATGTTAGGTTTCCCAGTAACAGCACTTCCTATATTAACAATAATAGCAACTATAATAGACCCACCTGCTACTATGTTAAATGTTGTAGGTGACACAGCATCAAGTATGATGGTTGCTAGAATAGTAGATGGTAAAAAATGGATGAAAGAAAAGAAGTTTATTTAGTTTAAACTTCTTTTTTTATGCTACAAACTCATTAGAATTCTATAATAATCACTTTTGAATTCATCTTTTTCAATACCAAGTTCTTCATAGAATTTATCTATATATTCTTTTCCATAGTTTCTTTCAATAGATATTTCACATATTACTAAGTCAAAATATATATCACCTATTCCGGCATCTTCTGTATCTAGTAGTCCACTAAAGTGTCCGTTATCAGCAAATATATTAGGTAGTGACATATCACCATGAGTGAAACCTATAATTTGTTTTGGTTTATTACCTTTTAGATACTTTAGTATATTTTCTTTTGTTATGAATCTTTGTAGTATTTCAGGTTTAATATCTTCATTCTTAATAGTATTAAATCTTTCTTCTATTCTTTTTATTTTAGTATCTATTGTTTCATCTATTATACAATCACTATAATCTATATTATAAAGAGCATTAAATGCTTCAATAATAATTTTAATTCCCTCGAGTGGATGATTTTCGTAGTATTTATCGCAAAGCATAATACCTTTTAAAGATTTAGTTAGCATGTAACTTTTACCATTATATTTTTCATAGAAAACTTTTTCAGGTACAGTTATTTTATCTTTTAAATAGTCTAAGCTAATAGATTCTTTAGATAGATGATCTGCAATTTTAAGAAAAAATACTTTACTCTTCTTTCTAATTTTATACACTTTTTTGCCTGAACAACCGATTGTTATTTCTTCTATCTTGTTGGCATCTTTTAAAAATTCATTTAACCTGTTACTTCCTTTGATGTTAATAACTTCTTTAGGCTTTTGTTCAATATTTGTGTTAATAACTTGTTTATCTTTTATAGAGTCATAGTTTCCATCATAACTAACTAGTTTTTTATTTTCTATTATAACTATTCTAGTGGCTATTTTATTAATAAAGTATCTATCGTGTGATATGAAAAGTAATGTTCCATCAAAGTCTAGTAGAGCTTCTTCTAATATTTCTTTTGTATCTATATCTATATGGTTTGTTGGTTCATCAAGAATTAAGAAATTAGATTTAGAAAGAATTAGTTCTAGTAATTTAATTCTTACTTTTTCTCCTCCACTTATAGATTTTAATTTTTTAGATATTTCTTCTTCTCCAAAATAGAATTGATGAAGTTTACTTCTAAGTTCACTTTCACTTCCTACAAAGAATGAACGTACATGTTCATAAACTGTCAAGTCTTCATTGTCAAATCTTATCTCTTGAGGTATGTATCCAATTTTAATATTTGTACCTAATTTTATATTATCATGTGTATTATTCATGATATTTTTTATTAATGTTGTTTTACCTGTTCCATTCTTACCCATTAAGCAAACTCTATCTTGATAGTATATTTTCATGCTTGCTTTTTCAAGTAAGGTGCGAGATCCAATATTTAAATTTAAATTATCTATAGTAAGAACATGATTACCACTTCTATTCTCAGTAGTAAGATTTACTCTTAATTCAGTCTTCTCTTTTGGTTTTTCTATCATGTCCATTCTTTCAAGTCTTTTTTCCATAGCTGCTGCTCTTCTAAAAAACGTTGGATTATCACTCTTAGTGCCCCATTCTTTTAGTCTTTTAACTGCTTCTTTTATTGCTTCTATTTCTTTTTGTTGATTTTTATAAGCAGCGAACTCGCTTAAAAATCTTCTTTCTGATTCTTTTAAGTAATATGTATAGTTTCCATGATATACGTCTTCTTTACCATTTTTAATTTCTATTATTTTGTTTACCACTCTATCTAAAAAGTATCTATCGTGACTTACTATTAAAGCAGCACCTTTGTAGTTGCTTAGATATTCTTCAAACCATTCTAAAGTATCTATATCTAAATGATTAGTTGGTTCATCTAATAAAAGTACATCAGGTTCAGATAGGACTAAAGAAGCTAGATTTACGATTGTTTTCTCTCCGCCAGATAAATTATTATACTCTGTATTTAATAACTCATCTGATAGCTTAAAACCACCTTTAATCTTATTTATTTTTTCTTTTATTTGGTATCCACCTTTAATTCTAAATTCTTCTTGTAATCTATCTAGTGTTTTAATAGATTTTTCACTTGAGTCCATAGTTGCCACATAAGAATTAATAGATTTTTCTAAATCAAGTAATTCTTTAATACCACGTAAATACACATCTTTAGCTTTTACATTATCTTCTTCTTTAGGTGGTATTTGTGTTAAATAACCTATTTTAGCGCCTTTTCTTATATTAATAGTTCCATTATCTATAGTTTCTAAACCCATAATAAGTCTAAGTGTAGTAGTTTTACCACACCCATTACTTCCGATAAGAGCTATTCTCTCACCACTTTTAACTTCCATTGAAAAGTCTTTTAATACTGGATTAAATCCATAATTTTTATTTATTTTATTTATACTTATTTCTATCATAATTAATTTTACTCCTTTTTTATTGCATGTTAAAAAAATCACACTTCTTGTTACTCAAAGGAATAACTAAAGTGTGATATCACTACTATACATAATTTTAGTACCAATGTATTTCATAATATCACCTTTCCGAGCATATTATATCATAGTATATTTATTTTTTCTATATGCTGTGTTTACTATAATATTTAATTGTTTTACATTATTGTTAATGAAACGTTTAACCCCAGGTTGGACGTCACCAAATTTGGTTTTACTTAACTATAGTTAGGCGTTTTTAATTAGTAGAATAATTAAAAGTATTATGATTAGTATGGAATTCTTCATTAATACCATCTCCTTATAAATTTTAAAAATATAATGAGCTGACACCCATAAACGTTTTAAAATGTAATGTAACATGTAAAGATATTTATGTCAAAAAGATATAAATTAAAAACAAGTAATTTTTTACTTGTTCTCTTTTAAGTATTTACTAACTACATCGATTATTCTTTTATATTCTGTTTCTAATTCATCAAAGTGTTTTTTTATATATTCTTTATCTCCGTCTTTACTTTTAAGTTCGTGATCAAGTGATAACTTTGCTAGTTCTGTAAATCCAAAGTATTTTGAATCACTTTTTAGTGAATGTACGTCCACTGAATATTCTTTCATATTTTCTTTATTAGAAACTATTCTATTCCATTTTTCATCAATTTCCTTGAACCAATCATTTAACATTTCTTTGTACATTTCCATGCTTCCAAAATTTTCTAAGCCAATTTTATAATCAATATTGGCATCTTCTAGAATTTTTTCTTCATCATTAGTTTGTTCTTCTGTTACTTCTTCTTCAAGAGGTTTCATATCAGCTCCAAATTCATACTTTGGTATATCTTTCCATCTGTCTTCTGAAGATTCTTTTTCATTATTAAATATTTTATCTAGTTTTAATTTTAAACTATCTTTATTAAATGGTTTAGCTAAATAATCTGTAAATCCTTCTTTAATATATTTTTCTTTAGATCCAGATACAGCGTCGGCCGTTAAAGCAATTACGGGTGTATTAAATTCATCTATTTCTTTTAACTTTTTTAGTGCTTCTTCACCATTCATTACTGGCATCATTATATCCATTAATATAATATCGTAGTCATTATTAGAAGCAACCATATTAAGGCATTCACTTCCGTTATAACATTCATCTACCTTTTTAATATTTAAAGCATCTATTACTCTTCTAGCTACTTTAACATTTAACTTATTATCATCAACGATTAATACTTTTTTGCTAATATAGTCAACATTATTAGAAGTATCATTTTTATTTGTAATTTCATTATATGGTTTTGACATTTTACTTATTTTTTGGGGAACATTTACCATAAATATAGAGCCTAGTCCATACTGACTTTGTACATTTATTTTTCCACCCATCATTTCAACTAATCTTTTTGTTATTGCTAGTCCTAAACCAGTTCCTTCAGTAGTAGAGTTTCTTTCAATATCAAGTCTTTCGAATTTAGTAAATAGTTTTTCAATATCTTCTTTTTTGATACCTCTTCCACTATCTTGAACAGTTATTATTAAATTACAATTATCATCTCTATTAATACATTTAACATTAAGATTAACATGTCCTTT
>CAKOJC010000013.1 GCA_934088535.1 uncultured Bacilli bacterium
ATGTATAATATGCTCGTTGAATAGGAGGGATAGATATGTTCAATATGAATAATGAAGAAAATGAAAACGTCTTAGAAAAATATGGACGTAATATAAATGAAGATGTTAAGAATCATAAGATTGATCCTATCATCGGTCGTGATGATGAGATTCGTAGTATTACTAGAATTTTATCAAGAAAGACAAAAAATAATCCAGTTTTAATTGGAGAACCTGGTGTAGGTAAAACTGCAATAGTAGAAGGACTTGCTCAAAGAATAGTTAGAGGAGACGTACCTGAAAGTTTAAAAAATAAAATTGTATGGGAACTTAATATGTCTTCTTTAATAGCTGGTGCTAAATATAGAGGCGAATTTGAAGAAAGACTTAAAAAAGTACTTGATGAAGTCAAGAAGAGTGAAGGAAATATTATCATGTTTATTGATGAGATTCACTTAATAGTTGGTACTGGAGCAGTTGATGGAGCTATGGATACAGGCAACATATTAAAACCAATGCTTGCTCGTGGTGAAATACATGTAATAGGTGCTACTACTTTAAATGAATACAGAATGTATATTGAAAAAGATGGTGCTTTAGAACGTAGATTTCAAAAAGTTACTATTAGTGAACCTACTGTAGAAGACACTATAACAATACTTCGTGGCTTAAAAGAAAGATTTGAAATATATCATGGAGTTACTATTCAAGATAAAGCTCTTGTAAGTGCTGCAACTCTTTCAAATAGATATATAACTGATAGATTCCTACCAGATAAAGCAATAGATTTAGTGGATGAGGCATGTGCTACTATAAGAGTACAAATGGATAGTGTACCAACTTCATTAGATGAAATAACTAGAAAAATATTAACTTTACAAGTAGAAAAAGAAGCATTAAAGAAAGAAAAAGATGAACTTTCTATTAAGAGACTTGAAAAAATTGATGATGAACTTTATACATTAAAAGGAAAAGAACAAGAATTAAGTACTAAATGGAAAGAAGAAAAAGAAATTAATGAAGATATAAAGAAGGTTAAATCTGATATATCTAGATATACTTTTGAATTTGAAGAAGCTAAAAATAATTATGATTTAGAAACTGCTGCTAGAATTAAGAATGGAACTTTACCAAAACTAGAACAAAAGTTAAATGAACTTACTAAAAAACGTAAAGAAGGTATTTTATCGGATACTGTTACTAGTGAAGATATTGGGGATGTTATTAGTAAGTGGACTAATATTCCATTATCTAAGTTAATGAGCAGTGAGAAAGAAAAAATACTTAATTTAGAAGAAAACTTGAAGAAACGTGTTAAGGGTCAAGACAATGCAATTAAGCTTGTTAGTGATGCTATAATTCGTTCTAGAAGTGGAATTAAAGATCCTGAAAGACCTATTGGTTCATTTATGTTCTTAGGTCCAACTGGAGTAGGTAAAACAGAAGTAGCTAGAAGTCTTGCATATGAATTATTTGATGATGAACATCATATGGTAAGAATAGATATGAGTGAATACATGGAAAAATATTCTGTGTCTAGATTAATTGGTGCTGCTCCTGGATATGTTGGATATGAAGAAGGTGGACAACTTACTGAAAAGGTAAGAAGAAATCCATATTCAATAGTTTTATTTGATGAAATAGAAAAAGCACATCCAGATGTACTTAACTTATTACTTCAAATACTTGATGAAGGAAGACTAACTGATTCAAATGGTAGAACAGTTAACTTTAAAAATACTATTATAATTATGACTTCTAACGTTGGAAGTGAGTACATTATAAATGGTGAAGAAGATAAAGTTAGAGGTGAACTTAATAAATACTTTAGACCAGAATTCTTAAATAGACTTGATGAAATAGTTGTATTTAATAAACTTTCTAAGGATAATTTAAGTGAAATACTTGATAAAATAATTAGTGATATAGAACATAGATTAATAGATATCAATGTTAAAATTAAATTAACAGAAAATGCTAAAAAATATTTCATTGATAATGGTTATGATGAATATTATGGAGCAAGACCTCTTAAGAGACTTGTTAATAATAAACTTGAAACAATAATTGCCCATAAACTTATTAATAATGAAATAAAACAAAACACTGAAATAGTTGTTGATTATAAAAATAATGATATAATTATTTCTAATGAGTAGTGACTTATAAATCACTACTTTTTTATTATAAAAATATTTGATATGTGAAAATTATGTGTTATAATATTTTTATAATAAAGGTGGTAAAAAGATATGAATAATAACTTAAATAATACTAAGATTTGTCCTAATTGTCAGGTAACAAACTTAGCAAATGCAAAATTTTGTATTAAATGTGGTACAAATTTAGAAAATATTAATAATCAAGAGTCAACTCAAAGTGATAATATGAGTAGTCAATTTCAAAATAATAGTATAGATAATAATATGAATGATATGAATAGCAATGTGAATAATAATTTAGATAATGGAATGAACAATAGTGCGAACAATGATATGAATGGTCAATTCCAAAATAGCATGAATAATAATTTTAATAATTCATCTAACGTACAATCTAATAGTAACTTTAATAATAATCAGGTATCAGGTGGTAAATTAGATTATGTTAAGTATCTTTTAGGTTCATTTTTAAAACCATTTGATACATACAAGAATAATGAAAATGCTTTAGGAGATATTAAAAATTCGTCTATATTAGCGGCTATAGTAGTTGGTATAATGACTGTTATTAGTTTACTTTCAACTATGTTATCTGCAGTTAGAAGTAAAAGTTATTTTTCAGGTAAGGTTACTTGGAATTGGGATAATTTAGGTAATGTAGAATATTTTAAAACAATTGGTTTAGATTTATTAATTTATGCTGGTGTTATTGCTGCGATAGCTGGTGTATATTATTTAGCAAGTTTAGTAATAAAGAAAAATGCTAAATTCTCAAATTTAATTGGTGCTGCTACTACTGCTGTTGTTCCTTTTGCTGCATGTTCTTTATTACTTTCACCAATACTATCAATGATATATTCTCCTCTTGGAATAGCCACTACTGTTGTTGGATTTGTATATGCTCTTGTTACATTAATAGAGTTAGTAAATGAAAATGTTAATATAGATAATAAGAATACTAGAATATATTATCATTTAGTTTGTTTATCAATTGTAATCATTGTAGGTGGATTTGTAGCATATAAAGTGTTAGTTAATTCTATTTTTGGTGGATTAGATAGTTTATTTTAGTTAAATAAAACTGAGTAAATTATTTTTATATAATCTACTCAGTTTTTATTATGTTATGGAGAAAAGAAATGAAATGTAATAAATGTGGATTTGAAAATGAAAATAATTCTGAATTTTGTGCAAAATGTGGTAGTGTATTGCCTAAAAAAAATAAAAAATTATTTATAATTTTAGGAGTTATATTTTGCATTATAGCTATAATTGTTTCTTATTTTGTTATAAGAAATTTAAAAAATAAATTTGATGATCCTTTTGAAAGTATAGATGAACTTTCTAAATTAGAAGACAATACTGATGGATTTGGTGATAACTATAAAGAAATAACTTGTTATAGTAAAGAAGATTTATCTAGTGATGGAGAATATGATACTATACTGCAAATTAAAATATTTTTTGATGAAAATGATAAAGTAAATGATTTATATTTTAAAGGAACAAATAGAATACCTAATTATAATCCTGATGATACTAAATCACGATTAGCTAAAAAATTAATTGTTTTCACTGTAAAATATTTATCTGATGAATATAAAAAACAATTTATTAATTATAAATTGATGGTTGATGATAAAGACGATAAAATTACATTTGTATTTAAAATAACAGATAATTATTATGAAGCAATAAATAATAATTTTTCAACCATAGTAGAGTCTAAAAATGATATATTGAATGCTTTTAAAGATCAAGGATATATTTGTAATCTTAAATAAAAATGAAGACATATATTTTAAAGAATAGATTTTTTTTTATTAAAAATAAGTAAATTATGGTATACTAAATGTAGTGATGAATATGAAAAGTTTAATTTATAAAATAAAATGTTTTAAAGGTGGAACTATTAAAAGTATATTTAATATAGTAGGTAAGATACATAAGAAGACTCATAAATGTAGATTATTTTTACTTATTGATATAGTTTTTTGTAGTGTAAAATATGGTAGTGGTCCTTATGATTATCAAGAGTTTGAGTTTTATAATTTGAATTCTAAAGAGAGAAAGACATACCTTACTAGAGTTAAGAATAATCAAATAGTTAAGATGTTTAATGATAAAGAAATATCTAAGAAATTTGATGATAAAGTAGAATTTAATAAAATATTTAATGAATATTTAAAACGTGATTGGTTATATTTAGATAATAATTATGATGAGTTTGTTAAGTTTTGTGATCATAAAGATGACTTTATTGCTAAACCTGTAGGTGGTAGCGGTGGCGAAGGAATAGAACTTATTAAAATAGATAAAAAGAAGCTTAAAAAGACTTATGAATATTTGGTTTTTAACAATAAATTATTAGTTGAAGAAAAAATTATTCAAAATAAAGAGATTAGTAAACTTAATAAGACAAGTGTTAATACATTTAGAATAGTATCTTTCTTTGATGGTAAAGAAACTCATATACTAAATGTTGTGTTTAAGATAGGTAATGGTGGAGTTACTGATAACTTTTCTAGTGGAAGTATGTATACTTTTGTTCGTGATGGTAGGATAATAGTTCCGGCAATAGATAGAGATGATAATATATTTTATGAGCATCCAATTAGTAAGATTAAAATAGTTGGTTATGAGATACCTAATTATGATAAAGCAATAGATTTAGTGAAAAAGTGTGCTAAAAAGGTTCCAGAAGTAAAATATGTTGGATGGGATGTAGCAATTACTGAAAAGGACGCTGTTATTATAGAAGGAAATTGTTTTCCTGGAGTATATCAAATTAAACCAAGTTTTGTGGATGAAAAGATTGGACTTGTTCCAGTATTTGAGAAAGCAATGAAAATAAAGATAGATGAATTATAGAGGCAATATGAAAGAATTTGAGAATGAATTATATGAAAGTGGAATAAAATATATAGCTGGTATAGACGAAGTAGGTAGAGGACCTTTAGTTGGTCCTGTTGTTACTGCTGCTGTTATACTTCCAAGAGATTTTTATGATGAGAGAATTAATGATTCTAAAAAATTAACTGAGAAAAAAAGAGAACTATTATATGATGTTATAATGGAAAATGCAGTTAGTGTAGGAATAGGTATTAGTAGTGAAGACGTGATAGATGAAATAAATATACTTGAAGCTACTAAGAGAGCTATGATAGAAGCAGTTAATAATTTAAGTATTAAACCAGAACACTTATTGATAGATGCAGTTAAACTTAATATAGATATACCACAAACATCTATAATAAAAGGGGATGCTAAAAGTGAAAGCATTGCTGCTGCTAGTATAATTGCTAAAGTAACAAGAGATAGAATGATGACAGAACTTGATAAAAAGCATCCAGAATATGATTTTAAACATAATAAGGGATATGGAACAAAAAAACATATAGAAGCAATAGAAAAATATGGAATATTAAAGGAGCATAGAAAAACATTTGCTCCATGTAATAAATATGTTTAACTATTGAAAACAAAAATAATATATGATAAAATACATTTATTGAGCGATGATGGTGTGATGGTAAAGCACTTAGGCTATAGATTTAAAGTGATTCTTCTAGAATAAATAAGGTGGAACCGTCCTTAAGGACCCTTATGATGTTTTAGAAGTTTTTTATTTATTGGAGGGAAAACATGAAAATAGAAGGAATAAAACAATTAGATCAAAACTTTTATGAAACAATAACTGTTAGAGATGGAGTTATTAAAGTAAGTGGTAAGGTGTTAGATACAATGCATATGGATAAAGCATTTACTGATTCTTTACGAGGGAAAACTGATGAAGAGATAAGACTTGCTGTTATAGATTATTTTATGAGCTATAATAGACTTAATTTTGTATCAGATGATTTTAGTAGATTAACTGGTTCTATTTATTATGTTGGATCTGAAAGTGGTAAATTACTAATAATAAATGATAAAGCAAGTGAAGAAGAAAAGTCAAAAATATTAAATAAATATATAAGGGATAGATATTATTTCTTATATAATCATCCAAGTGATGTTTATGGTTTAAATGTTAATTATAATGATACTAGTTCTTATTCAATAACTAGAGGTGGAAGTGTTAAATTTAATTTGGCTCGTAGTAGATCTAAGTTACCAGAATATGAAGCTAATTTTATTGAAGAATTTCTAAATCAAGTGTTTGGTAATGAAATTATTATAGTAATTAAACCTAAAAAGGATGAAGAATACGCTACTAATTATAAGTTAGTTGGTAATGGTAAAAGTGTTATTCTTGGTATGATGAATAAAGATGTACTTAAGAAAGTAGAAGAACACAATAAAAAATGTGAAAAGATGAAGAAAGAGAATGAAAATGCAAAGAAATTGCAATTTAAAATGGAGGGATTTTAATGGAAAAGAAAATAACTATGGAAGAACTTACTAATTATTGTAAGAATTATGGATATATCTTCCAAGGAAGTGAAATATATGGAGGACTTGCTAATACTTGGGATTTTGGTCCTTTAGGAGCAATACTTAAAAATAATATAAAAATGGCTTGGACTAAGAAATTTATTCAAGAAGATGTTAATAATGTTGCATTAGATTCAGCAATACTTATGAATCCTAAAACTTGGGAAGCTAGTGGACATTTAAAGACTTTTAGTGATCCACTTATTGATTGTAAACATTGTAAGACTCGTCATAGAGCAGATAAATTATTAGAAGATTTAGGTGTAGAAGATGCGGGTAAATTTAGTAATGAAGAATTAATGAATTATATTAGAGAACATAAAGTAGTATGTCCTAATTGTGGAAGTAGTGATTTTACTGATATTAGAAATTTTAACTTAATGTTTAAAACATTTCAAGGTGTTACTGAAGATGCTAAAAGTACAGTATATTTAAGACCTGAAACTGCTCAAGGTATATTTGTTAATTTTAAAAACGTTGAACGTAGTATGAGACTTAAATTACCATTTGGTATTGGACAAATAGGTAAATCATTTAGAAATGAAATTACACCAGGTAACTTTATATTTAGAGTACGTGAATTTGATCAAATGGAACTTGAATTCTTCTGTAAACCAGGTACTGAACTAGATTGGTTTAAACATTATAAAGAATATTGTAAGAACTTCTTATTAAGTCTTGGAATTAAAGAAGAAAATTTAAGACTTAGAGATCATGAAAAAGAAGAATTAAGTTTTTACAGTAATGCTACTACTGATATAGAATATAAATTTCCATTTGGATGGGGAGAACTTTGGGGAATAGCATCAAGAACTAATTATGATTTAAACCAACATATGAAAGTAAGTTGTCAAAGTTTAGAATATTTAGATCCAGAGACTAATGAAAAATATATTCCATATGTAATAGAACCATCACTAGGAGTAGAAAGATTATTCTTAACTGTATTATGTGATAGTTATCAAAAAGAAAAATTAAGTGATACTGATGAGAGAGAAGTATTAAGACTTCATCCTTTCTTAGCACCTATAAAGGTAACAGTACTTCCTTTAGTTAAAAAATATCATAATGAAAAAGCGCAAGAAGTATATAAGAACTTATCTAAATACTTTATGTGTAGTTATGATGAGACAGCATCTATAGGTAAACGTTATAGAAGAGCTGATGCAATTGGTACACCATTCTGTGTAACAGTTGATGATGAAACTATTAATAATGGAACAGTTACTGTTAGAGATAGAGACACAATGGAACAAGAAACTATAAAATTAGAAGATTTAAGAAATTATATAGAAAAAAGAATAGAATTCTAGAAATTGTATAATTTCTTTTTTGTAGAAAATTGTCGATTTTTCTTGTTAAATTTATTTATTTAATTATTGATACTAGTTTATTATTGTGTTAAAATGATAATGTAGATGAGAATAAGGAGGAAAACTTATGGGATTTATTAATAACATATTTAAACCTGAAGATGATGATGAAGGTGTAGAAGAATATGAATCAAAAGAAATATCTAAGAGTAAAAAAGAAGAATATAGAAATAAAACTATTTTAGTTGAACCAAGAGCATTTTCTGAAGCACAACAAATAGCTGATTATTTAAAAGCTAAAAATCAAGTTGTTGTTAACTTTAAAAGAGTTACTTCAGATGTATCTAAGAGAATAATGGATTTTCTTAATGGTATAATTTATGCGATTGAAGGAACTATGCAAAAGTTAGGTCCAGGTATTGTTATTTGTGCTCCTAAAGGGTTTGAGATCGAAGGAAATATAACAGAAGAAGATACTAAAAAAACTAAAAAAGCAGATACAGGAGAATGGTAATATAAAGTTTTAAAATATTAGAGGTGGAGCTTATGAAAAAGTTCGATACTGTTTTTCGTGGCTATGATAAGTATCAAGTTCAAAAATGTTTAGATGAAATAATTGGTAATTATGAACTTTTACTTAAGAAAAGTCAAAAAACAGAAGATGAAAATAAAAAATTAGTTGAACAAATTGCTTATTATCAAAAAATAGAAGATACTATGAATAGAGCAATATACACTGCAGAAGCTGCTGGTGATCAAATAAAGAGTAGTGCTAGACGTGAAGCAGAGTCATTAGTTACAGAAGCACGTCATAATGCAAGTAGAATAATAAATGATGCTCTATTAAAAGCAGAAAAAGCCCAAAACCATGCTGATCAATTAAAAAGAAATACTAATATTTTAAAACGTAGATTAAGACAAATAATAGAAAATCAATTAGAAGTCATAGAAGAGATGGATAAAGTTGATTTTAATGATATTGATAATAAATACTAAGAATTATTCTTAGTATTTTTTATAATAAGTTTAAAAAATAAATTAAATGTAAATAGCATTTATAATCTTTTATATTGTGTTTTGTTGTGTTATACTAAATTATATATGATAGGAGTGATGATACTTTGAAAAATAGAAATGGTTTTACATTATTAGAACTACTAGCTGTTATAGCTATTTTAGGAATTATACTTTTAATAGCTGTTCCAAATATTATAAAAGTGTATTATAATGCGCAGAAAGAAACTTTTGTTAGTAATACTAAAATGGTTTTTGCAGAAGCTGAAAAGAAGTTTGTAAATGATTCTGCTAATGGTATTTATAATAAAGTTATTAATTCTGAGAACGAAGATACAAAATTAGATTTATCTGGTGAAGAATTAAAGTATTGCATTGTTTTAAATGATGATGGCAATGTAGTTGATTTAAAAGTTTCTAATGGAAAATGGGTTGCTAAGTATAATGGTACAAAATCTATAAAAGAATTATCAATAGATGATTTAGAAGAGGGTAACTTAGATGATTATGATTGCCAAGATGAGCAAAATGAAAGACCTACAATTGAACCTACTGGGGTAGATTGTACATTTAATGGAAGCATGGTACAAGGTGCTGAATATGTAAATGGACAATATACCTATAGATATATGCAAGAATTTGCAATGGATATAACTGAAAGTAGAATAAGAGACACGGATATGGCTGATGAAATGGTAAATAGTGAAAGCAGAATAAGAGATACTGATATGTCTGATGGAGTTATGCAACAATCTACAGGTTATAGAATAAATAGATCTGGTTATAAAATAAATAGGGCTGAAGATGCTAGTGGTTCTAGCAATTCTACTGTTACAATAACGATAAATGATACTAGATGGAATGATATTACTGATGCAGGATGGGGAGTAGTTCTTACTGATAAAGATAGTACTGATCCTGTTACTAGTAAAGTATGTACTACTATTAATAATAAACCAGTTATTTCTATGAGTTTTATGTTTGCTACTAGTAAAGCATCTACTATAGATTTTAGTAGTTTTGATACAAAAAGAGTAAAAAATATGGCTTATATGTTTGGCTATACTAGTACTAATGTACTTAATTTAAATAAATTTGATATTAGTAATGTAAATGATATGACAGGTATGTTTAGACTTACAAATGCAGTTTTTGGATTTGCTAAAGATAACATGACAGCGTCATATTTCAATGATGCAAATACTACTGATATACCAAATACATTGACATTTGTTGTTAGATAAAAAGACTTTTAAGTCTTTTTTATTTTGAAAGAATATGTTATACTAATTATGATAGGAGAGTTGAAGTAATGAAAAGTAAAAAAGGTTTTACGTTAGTAGAATTACTAGCGGTAATAGCAATACTTGCGATTTTGGTAATATTGGCGTTACCAAATGTAATTAATAGGTTTAATGAAGCCAAGAAACAAACATTTGTGACAGAGGCAAAGAAATTATATACTGAGGCTGGAAAAAAGTTTATGTCTTCTTCAATTAGTGGATCTCCAGTTAAAGTAATAAATTCAGAGGATGATTCTAAACTTGATATGACTGGTAAAAAGTTACAATACTGTATTATTTTAGATAACAGTGGAAATGTAACAAGTATGAAAGTATCTAATGGACAATGGGTAGCTAGTTTAGATGCTAATAAAGAAATTGATGAGTTAACTATTGATGATTTAGCTGAAGGAAATCTTGATGGATATAACTGTAGTAATAGTGGTGGTCACCAATCTAATACTCCAAAAGCACTAAATTGTACATATGATGGAGAACTTACTCAAGGTGCTGAATATGTAAATGGGCAATATACTTATAGATATAAACAAGAACAAGATGGTGTAACTGATGAATCTAATAACACAACTCTAGAATGGGTTAATATATCTACTGATGGTTGGGGAGTAAAACTTACTGATAAAGATAGTACTGCTGCAGTAACTAGTGATGTATGTACTACTATAAATAATAAACCTGTAGTTTCTATGAGTTATGCATTTAGCAAAAGTAATGCAACTAGTATTAATTTAAGTAATTCTAATACAAGTAATGTTACAAATATGAGAGGTACTTTTCTCAATACTCAAGTTACTAATTTAAATATAAGTAATTTAAATACAAGCAAGGTTACAAATATGGATAGTATGCTTAGAGGTACTAAAGCTACTACTTTAAATGTAAGTAGTTTTGATACAAGTAGAGTAACTGATATGTCTTATATGCTTGCTAGTACAAATGCATCTAAGATGGATGTAAGTAATTTCGATACAAGAAATGTTACAAGTATGGCTAGTTTATTTTTTGAAAGTAATTTTACTACGATAACTGGATTAGATAAATTTAATACATCAAATGTTACTAATACTTCATTTATGTTTTATAATACAAAACTTACTACAATAGATGTAAGCAGTTTTGATACGAGTAAAGTAACATTTATGAGTGGCATGTTTGTGAATAATGATAATCTTACAACTATTTATGCTAGTGATAAGTTTGTTACTAGCAGTGTTGAAATAAAACGTACTGTGTTTGATAACTCTACTAAATTAGTAGGTGGTGCTGGTACAGTGTATGATAGTACTAAGACTGATGCAACTTATGCTCATATAGATGAAGGAACAGCAAATCCAGGATATTTTACACCTAAAACTAGAACTGAGAATAATACATCAGCTGAATCAAGAATTCGAGATACTGATATGGCAAATTAATAAATAATAATTAAAAAGGTTCGTAAGAACCTTTTATTTATGATAAAATATTTATGAAAGGAAATACCATGAATTACATACCACTAAATATTAAAACTGAATATGATTTAATGAATAGTCTAATTAAAATAGATGATTTACTTTTGTATGCTCAAAGTAGAGAAGTTAAAGCACTAGGTATAACAGATTCATCTATGTTTGGTACTATAGAATTTATAACCAAATGTAATTTATGTGGTATAAAACCTATTGTAGGTTGCGAGCTTATAGTAGAAGACGTGTATCTAGTTTTATATGCTAAAAATTATGATGGGTTAGTTTCATTATTTAAATTAGTTTCTAAAAAGAATATAGATGGTAATATTACATTTGAAGATATAAAAAAATATGTATCTAATTTAATAGTAGTTACTAGTATAAAGCATTATGAAGTTGTGTCTAAATATTTTAGTGATTGTTATTTAAAATTTCATAATGAAAAAACTAAAGAAGATGCACTTAAACATACTAACAATATAGTATATATGGATTTAATTAGATATTTTGAACCTGATGATATTGAGTATTTTAAATACATTAGATATATTGATGAAGGCAAAACTAAGAGTGAAAAGATTAATGTATATGAAAGTGGTTTTAAAAATAATATAGGAAAAGAATATACTAAAAGTACTTTTAATTTTGCTAGTCTTATAAATATAGAGTTGCCTCCCGTTAGGACACATATACCAGTTTATAGAGAGGACTCAAAAGAGTTTTTGTTTGCTCTTGCTAAAAAGGGTTTAGAAAAAAGACTTAATGGTAATGTACCAGAAATTTATAAGAATAGACTAATGTATGAGTTGTCTGTTATAGATAAAATGAATTTTGTAAATTACTTTTTAATAGTATATGATTTTGTGTTGTTTGCTAAAAGAAATAATATATTAGTGGGTCCTGGTAGAGGAAGTGGAGCTGCTTCTTTAGTAAACTATAGTCTTGGAATAATAAATGTAGATCCTTTAAAATATAATTTAATATTTGAAAGATTTTTAAATCCGGATAGAGTTACTATGCCTGATATAGATATAGATTTTGATAGTTTAAAACGTGAAGAAGTAATTAAATATGTAAGTGATAAATATGGACACAAGAATACTGCTAGAATAATATCATTTAATACATTACTTCCTAAACAAGTTATAAGAGATACAGCTAGAGTAATGGAATTAAATCCGATATTAGTTGATAATATATGCAGAACTATTAAAGACGAGAAAACTTTTGATGAACTTAAAAATAATTTTGAATTTAATAATATAGTTAGAAGAAATAAAGATGCTATGTATTTGGTAAAAGTATGTGATAAATTATGTGGACTCAAGAAGAATACTAGTATGCATGCAGCTGGGGTTGTTATAAGTGATACAGAACTTGATAGTATTATGCCTTTATATAAAGTAGGAGATACTGTTTTGACAGGGTATTCTATGGAATATATTGAAAGTCTTGGGCTACTAAAAATGGATTTCTTATCAATTAAGAATTTAAATACAATATCAAATATATTAGATGATATAAGAAATGATGGAATAAATATAGATATAAATAATATAGATTTAAATGATAAAAGAACTCTTTATTTATTTAGTAAAGCTTATACTACTGGTGTATTTCAATTTGAAAGTAGTGGTATGAAATCATTCTTAAAGGAATTAGAAGTAGACTCATTTCATACTTTAGTAGATGCGATAGCTTTATATAGACCAGGTCCTCGTGAGATGATACCTACATATATCAAGAGAAAGAAAGGTCTTGAGAAAGTAACGTATTTAATACCTGAACTTGAACCCATACTTAAAAGTACATATGGAATAATAATATATCAAGAACAAGTTTTAGAAATACTTAGAAGCATAGGTGGATATAGTTATGCTGAAGCTGACATAATAAGAAGAGCTATGTCTAAGAAGAAAGAAAGTGTAATCGCTTCTAATAAAGATAAGTTTATTAATGGAGTTATATCTCATGGACATTCTAAAGAAGTTGGAGAAGAACTATATCAATTAATTATAAAATTTTCTTCATATGGATTTAATAAATCACATTCAGTGGTGTATTCTGTTGTTGCTTTTCAAATGGCTTATTTAAAAATAAATTATACTTTATATTTTATGAAAAACTTACTTAATATGAATAAAAATACTGAAAGTATTAAAGAGTATATAGATGAAAGTAAATTATTAGGAATAGAATTTTTACCAATTAATATAAATAAATCTTGTAAAGAGTTTATTATAAATGATAAAAAAATTGTTATACCATTTACTATAATTAAAAGTATAGCATCTACTGTAAGTGAAGAAATTGAAAATGAAAGAAGTAAGGGTTTATTTAAAGATTTTTATGACTTTATGATAAGGTGCTATGGTAAAAGTGTTAATAAAAGAGTAGTTATTGCTTTAATAGAGTGTGGTGCGTTTGATGTTTTTAATATTAATAAGAAGAGTTTAATAAAGAGTTTTGACGAGGTACTTAATTATGTAACTTTATGTAAAGATTTAAATATGGTAATTGATGAAAAACCTATACTTGAAGATATGGAAGATTTTACTGATAGAGAAGTTATAGATAATGAAATAATTAATTATGGATTTTATTTATCATTTCATCCAGTTACTAAGTTTGATAGAAGTAACTCAATAACTCTTAAAGATTTTATTAAATATTTTGATAAGGTTATATCTTGTGTTTTATATGTTGAGAGTGTTAAAACGATTAAGACTAAAAATGGGGATAAGATGTCATTTATAAAATTAAGTGATGAATTTAGAAGTATTGAGGGAGTTGTTTTTCCTGAAGCTTATAAAAAGATTGGCGAAGTTAAAAAGAATTATGTTTATAAAATAAATGCTAAAGTAGAGAAAAAAGATAACACTTATCAATTAATAGTGTATAATATGATTAATTTGGGTTAGGTGAAAAAGTATGGGTGAAAAAGAGAAAAAAAGTGGCACTAAAAAGAGTACTCAAAATAAAACAAATGTTACTCAAAAAAAAACTATAAATACAAAGAAAAAAGTAGTTAAAAAAGTTGTTTCTAAAAAGCAAAAAGAAATAAATAAAGAAGTTGATAATAAGAAAACTAAAATAATACTTGATATTATTATATATATATTTATATTAGTGGTTTGTGTATGTTTGGTTTTATTGTATTTCAAAAGAAAAGAAGATAGAGAAACTATTAAGGAACTTGAAGAAATGGTTATTTCTAAAGAAATAGAAATAATAGATGATAAAACAGTTAAAGATTATATTGATGAAGTAAAGAATAAGTATAATAATGATGATATTAAGGGAATACTTAGTATTGATGGACTTGATGTAAGTATTCCAATAGTAAAAGGTAATGATAATAATTATTATTTAAAGCATGCTGTTAATAAGAGTAAAAGTGTAATGGGTAGTGTATTTATAGATTATAGAAATGATACTGATAGTAAGCAAATAAATATATATGGACATAATAGTACTAGGTTTAATCCACCATTTAAAGTTTTAGAAGGTTACTTAGATCAAAGTTATTATAAAGAACATAAGTATTTTGAGTTTATGGTTGATGATGAAGTTCGTAAGTATCAAATATTTAGTGTAATTATAGCTGAAAAGAAAGACTCTGAAGAACATATGCAATTTAATTATAAAAAAGAAAGTGATTGGTTAAAACATTATCAAAGACTTAAAAAAAGAAGTAAGTATAAAATAGATGTAGATATAAATAAAGAAGATAAAATTATGGTATTACAAACATGTATATTTGGAAAATATCATAATAAGTTATTAATTATTGTAGGAAAAGAAATATCTTAATAATTATAATTTTTTCACTTCTGTAAATAATAATAGTGGTGAAATTATGTTTTATATTAATATATTTTTATGTTTTTCGGTTTTAGGTTATTTATTTGAAACTATATGTTCTTTTATATTTAGAACTGGTTTTAATAGTGGAATTTTATATGGTCCATGGACTCCGTTGTATGGGTTTGGTGTTTTAATTATAATGTTTCTTTCTAATAAAATATTTGAAAGTCTCCATATGAATAGAGTCGTTGAAACGATAATAGTATTTATTGTTATTACAATAGTACTAACTATGCTTGAATGGTTAGGTGGTATTTTGATTGAAAAGGTATTTCACATTACTTTTTGGGATTATAGTAATTATAAATATCACATTGGAAAATATATATCTCTTGAAATGAGTTTAGTTTGGGGATTAGGCAGTATAATTCTTATATATTTAGTACTTCCATGGTCTTTATCACTAATAAGAAAGATACCATTACTTATAACTATAGTTTTTAGTTTTTTATTTCTTATTGATGTGATTGTGACAACTATTAGCAAATTTAAGGCTTAATAGTTGTTTTTAATTGATAAATTTTATTAAAAATGTTATATTTAATGTATAAGAAAATAGGTGATGAAGTATGAGTATGTCTGATAGAATATTTGGTAGTTATACTGTTCAAAATAGAAATAGAATTAGAAGAATTGTTAGTCAAATAGATAGTAGTTCTATTAAAGATAAATATGCTAGTATGAGTGATGAGGAACTTAAAAAAATGACTCAAATATTTAAGGATCGTATATCTAAAGGTGAAACTCTTGATGATGTTATGGTTGATGCGATAGCTGTATGTCGTGAAGTTACGAAGAGACAACTTGGGATGTTTCATTATAATGTTCAAGTTGAAGCTGCTGTTGCTATGCATGATAATGTTGTTGCTGAAATGAAAACTGGTGAAGGAAAGACTTTAGTCCAAATATTATCTGCATACTTAAATGCTTTAGAGGGAAAGAGTGTTCATGTTATAACATCTAATGATTATTTAGCAGGAAGAGATATGGATCAGAATAAGAAAGTATATAGTGCATTAGGACTTTCTTGTGGTAATATTAGACCTAAAGTTGAAATGCCTAATTTAGAAGATAGAAGAAGAGAATATAACTGTGATATAGTTTATGGTACAGCATCAACTATTGCTTTTGACTATTTAGATGATAACAAAGTTGATAGTGCTGATAAAAGAGTTAATCTTGGAGGATATGGATATGCTATTATAGATGAAGTAGATAGTATATTATTAGATGATGGTAGTACTCCTTTAATTAAAGCAGTTGCTTTAAAAGTACCTGAAGGACAAAAAGAAGATTATTATACTAATGTATATGCTTGGGCTTGTGATTATGTAGAAAGTAATGGACTTAGTTGTGAAGAATATGATAAGGAAAAATTTTTCCGTGATCATGAAGAAGAGATTGAAAGCCAGATGTTAACTAATGGAAAAAAACATAAACCTGCAAGATTATTTCATGATACACAGGTTGTTGAACTTTCAAGTACTTTAGAGTCAAAAATTTATAAAAGTTTATACCCTAATAAAAAATGGGAAGATTTAACTAAAACTGAAAGAGAAGATTATAATTTTAGATTAGGAACTATTCGAAAATATATGTTGGCTAGATTTCATTATAAGAGTGGAACTGATTATACATTAAGACCAGATAAAAAATCTAAAGATGGTGTTCAAAATTATAAAGTTGAAATTATAGGTGAAAGTACAGGTAGAGTACTTACTGGTAGGAGATATATGGGTGGTCTTCATGAATTGATTGAAGCCAAGGAAGCTTATATTGCTAAAAAAGAAGGAAGACCTTATACTGTAAAAATTAAGAATCCTACTGTTACTACTGCTAAGTGTACTTATCCTGATTTCTTTAGCAAATATGAAAATGGAATATGTGGTATGACTGGTACTAGTAATCAAGAGGATTTTATGAATATTTATGGTCTTCCTACTTATGAAGTTCCTAGTCGTAAAACTAATATGAGAGTAGATGAACAAGATGAAGTATATGCTACTAAGGAACAAAAATATAATGCTATTATTGAAGAAGTAATGAAGTGTAGAGAGACTCTTCAACCAGTATTAATAGGTGTAACTAGTGTAGAAGAGAGTTTACTTGTATCAAAATTACTTAAAGAAGCTGGAATAAGACATTCAGTATTAAATGCAGAACAATCAGAGAATGAAGCAAGTATTATATCTACTGCTGGACTTCTTGGTAAAGTAACTATAGCTACTAATATGGCAGGACGTGGTACTGATATTAAACTAGGCGAAGGTGTTGCTGAAGTTGGTGGATTATATGTAATTGGTACTACTAAAAATAGAAATGAAAGAATTGATAATCAATTAAAAGGTAGAGCTGGAAGACAAGGGGACCCTGGTAAAACTAAATTCTTTAGCTCTCTTGAAGACAATTATGTATTAAGACGTGGTGGTGATAAACTATTAAGTATTATACATGGTTTATCTGATTTAAAAGGTATTGTTGGTAAAAAAGGTGAGGTTGTAGCAAATACTATACTTAAAATGGTTGGTAGATGTCAAAAATCTCAAGAATCTGAAGATCAAGCTGCAAGAAAAAAATATGAAAAAGTAGGACAAGTATTATCTATTCAAAAGAATGGTGTATATGAATTTAGAAATCATGTATTAGATTCTAAGGATGTTACTTCAGTTATAAGAGATCAAATGTCTAGATATGTTGATGAAGTAGTTAGCAGGTATAGTGATGAAGAAATTGATAGTAATTTAGGTCATTTGATAGATACTGAAAGTATTAAAGATATAAGAGATCCTAAGAAAAAGGCTGGTGCTATAAAATCAGAATTAGATCAAAAATTAGGAAAAGTAAATATGGATAAACAATATCAAGCAGATATGAGAAAAAAGATGCTTGATATAATAGATGATTATTGGGTATCTCAAATGGAATGGTTAGATGATTTACAAGTTGGTTCTGACAATCAAGTTTATGCTGGTAAGGATCCAATAAAATATTATGAAGAAACTGCTACATTACAATTTAGAGATATGATTGATTCTGTTAGAAATGAGATAATTGCATATGCTTTAAATCCAACACTTAAGTATGGAGAATATACAATACCAAATAGTAGTGTTGTAGATACACCATATGATGATTTAGATTATGGAAGGGGAATGTAAAGATGAAAGTATTTAAATGGATATTCAATACTATAAGAGGTTTGATTATATTATACTTAATAGTTCTTGCATTCTTGTTTGTAGTTATCTATGTTAAAAGAAATGCTTATCATGAAAAATATCCTTCACTTAATGGATATATGTATTACAAAATAGATAATGCTACTTTAGAACCAGAAATACGTAAGAATAATTATTTAATACTTAAAGATAGTGATGATATTGATGTAGGAGATTTTGTTGCTTATTTAGATGGTCCACAAAATGATATGGTTATTAGAAAGGTTGTGGATCGTAATAATTATAAATTAACTTTAGATGTCACTAATAATTATGAAAATAAGGAATATAAGGTAGAAAAAGAAATTGATGAGATTACTGCTAAGGTGGTTTATAATAATAATACTGTAAGTAGTATAGCAAATGTACTTTTAAATCCAGTTGTTATAATAGTTTTGTTATTTTTAGGTACTATATTTCCTGAATTTATATTCAATAAATAATGTTAACTCTAGATTTCTAGAGTTTTTTTGTCATAAAAAATGATTTATATCATATTTATTACTAAATGCTAGAAAGAAGGTAAATATGGATAAATCAGAAATTATTAAGAGTTTGGGTAAGAAAAGTAATGGTGAAATATATTTAGGAGTAGTAGGTGCTGTTCGTACTGGTAAAAGTACTTTTATTAAGAAATGTATTGAAAATTTGATTCTTCCATATATCGATGATGAAGTAGAAAAGAAAAGATGTATGGATGAAATACCTCAAACTGCTCAAGGTAAAACTATTATGACAATAGAACCTAAGTTTGTTCCTAGTAGTGGAGCTAATATTAATATTGATGGGTTGGTTACAAATATTAAATTAGTTGATTGTGTTGGTTTTGTAACACCAGGATCACTTGGATATGAAGATGAGCTTGGAAATCCTCGTATGGTTAAGACACCTTGGTTTAGTGAGGAACTTCCTTTTGTTGAAGCTGCTGAGATTGGAACAGAAAAAGTTATTAAAGATCATGCAACTATTGGTATAGTTGTTACTACTGATGGAAGTATACTAGATATGCCAAGAAGTAATTATGTGCAGGCAGAAGATAAAGTTATAACAGAGCTTAAAAGTATTAATAAACCGTTTATAGTTATTATGAATAGTGTTCATCCAATGGCTAATGAAACTATAAGTATGAGTGAAGCTTTAAAAGAAAAATATGGTGTTCCAGTAATACCAATTAGTGTTGAAAATATGACTGAAAGAGATATCACTGAAATATTAAAAGAAGCTTTATATGAATTTCCAGTTGACCATATAGAATTTAATATACCAGATTGGGTAGGAGTACTTAAGAGTGAACATCCTTTAAAACAAAAATTCATTGATAAGATGAAGGAATCTATTGTTAATGTTGATAAATTAAGAGATGTAGAACACATTAATTTAAATCTTGAAGATAATAGTGAAATTACTAAAGCGTATATTTCTAAACTTGATACTGATAACTCTGAAGTAACTATTACTATGGAAGCAAGTGATGAATTATTCAATGAAATATTAAAAAGTGTAGTTGGAACTTCTGTTAATAGTAAGGGTGACTTATTAAAAGTATTCCAAGATGTTAGTGAAGGAAGAAGTGAATATGAAAGTATTAAAGGTGCTTTAAAACAAGTATATCAAACAGGGTATGGTATAGTACTTCCGAGAATAACTGATATGAAACTAGAAAAGCCTGAGATAATTAAACAAGGTGGAAGATTTGGTATAAAACTTAAGGCTAAAGCATCAAGTGTACATATGATTAAGGTTGATGTTGAAAGTAGTTTTGAACCTATTATAGGTAGTGAAGTACAAAGTAAAGAATTAATAGATTATATTATGAAAGATAATGAAGATCCGGAAAAAATATGGCAAAGTGAAATATTTGGAAGAAGTCTTAATGAAATAGTACAAGAAGGCATTCAAGCTAAGTTATCATTACTACCAGATGCAGCTAAATATAAATTATCACAAACTATTACAAAGATGGTCAATAAAGGAAGCAACAATTTAATAGCGATAGTATTATGACACTTAAAAGTGTCTTTTATTTTGATAAATAGTGTAAATATGAAATTTAATGCATCTTTTAATTTTTATTGATATTTGTTATAATTATTTTGTAAGGAGAATAATATGAATAATGATTTAAATGATAGTGATACTTCTGTAAATCCATATATTCAAGGTAATACTAAAATATCTCAAGAACAAACTCCAGAAGATAATGTTATGCCTAATATTTTAAAAGAAGAATTAAGAAAAGAACAAGCAAATCAAGTTACGCCTAAAAAGAAAAAACATGTGTTTAGAAATATATTTAATTTTTTAATTACATTTGCATTAATAGTTTGGATATGTGTAATTGTTGTAGATTTTTATAATATAAAAAATAAAAGTGAACCTGTGTTTTGCTTTAAGAAAGGTGAAACTAAAAATAATGATGGAACTGTAAAATGGTGTAAAGGAGCTGGATATGCTGCTTATAAATATGACTATGGAGATGTAGAAGCATATGAATTTGGGCCTTTTTGGCAGGATATTAAAACTAAAGCAGAACTAGAAGCAAAAGGAAAGTAATTCTTTTGCTTTTTTTGAAGTGTTTTAATTATTTATGACTAACTATAATAATAGGAGGGTTAGTCATGTATAGATATATTAAATCTTACGAACTTGGATTTATAGAAGGAATAAAAGATGCTTTAAAGTATGAAAATAAAATATTTAAAAAAATAAATGAATTAGAAGTTATGTCTAAATTATATGATATTGGTTATATTGATGGTTTTAATAAATGTTTAAATTATCTTAAAAACAATCTTTAAAATATTGTAATAATAGTGTATAATTAATTTATAATACTATATGATATAGAGGTGTAATATGAAAAATGGTTTTACTCTTATGGAATTATTAGCTGTAATAGTTATAACAGTAGCTATTAGTACGGGTTCTGTTTTATTATTTAGTAGAAGTAATAAAGATAGTAATGAAGAAGAATTAAGGGGTAAATATAGAGAGATGCAAAGAGCAGCTAATATTTATGTGGATTTAAATGATTCTTGGAGAGCTTCATTAAATGAAAATAGAGAAGCAACTATTAGGTTAAAAGAATTACAAAGTATGAATTATATTGATAAGAATTTTAAAAATAATGTTACTAATGAGTTATTTCCTAGTAATTATGTTGTTAAACTATATATTGCATCTTATGGAGATAATGAATATATAGACTCTTGTGTAATAAAATATTCTGGTAGTAGAGAAGTATGTGTTGCTAATAGTAAAGGTTATGAATGTGAATGTTGTGATGCACCTATATCACAATATAATCCAAGTTGTTATAATAACAATAGGTGGTAATCCATGGAAAATATTAAAATTAAGAAGAAATATTTGGTTTTAATAGTTTTAACTCTAATAGTAAGTACAAGTACTTTAACGCTTTCTTATTTTAAAGGGGATGTGTTAAATGATACTATTAATAAAACACAAGTAACTACTGGTAGTATTGATATTAAAATAGATGATACAAGTGTTATTGTTAATAGTGTTAAACCAATATATACTAATGGTAATAATTATGAAAAGGCATCATTTATTAAGCATTTTAGTGTTACTAATGGTGTTGATTCTTTAAATGTATGTACAAAATTATATTTAAGAATAAATGATATTGATACAGAACTTGCAAATAGTTATTTTAGATATGCTGTTGTTAATGATGATACTGGTACAACTTTAACTGGTAATTTTGAGAATGTAGTTAATGGTACTGAACTTGATTTGGGATCTTTGTATTTTTTTGAAAATGATGTTACTAAAAATTATACTATGTATATTTGGATTGAATATGATGTTGATGCAGATCAAATGTCTATGTTAAATAAGAATATGAATGCAACATTATATGTTGTAGCTCAGGATTTAAGAACAAAAGATACTTGTGATACTAGAGAAAGTTTTACAGTTACTTATGTATTAAATGGTGGTTTAGGTTGTTCGGACACATCAGTTAGTAAAGAAGACTCTGTTAGTTTATGTACACCTACAAATGTGAATGCTAATCTAAGTTTTAGTGGGTGGTATTCTGATCAAAAATATAGTAATAAAATAGGAGAGATAACTAGTCTTACTGATGATGTTAAACTTTATGCAAAATGGTCTTGTACATTTGATGGTGAATTATTACAAGGTGCAGAATATGTAAATGAGCAATATACATATAGATATAAACAAGAAATGGTGGATAGTGGTTGGTCAAATTTGACTATTGATGGATGGGGAGCAGTTCTTACTGATAAAACAAGTACTTCTGAAGTTATAAGCAATGTATGTATGTTTATAAATAATGAACCTTTGGTATCTACTTCAAATATGTTTAAAGATTCTTTAGCAAAAACAATCGATTTGAGTAATTTTGATACTAGTAAGATAGTTAATATGAATAATATGTTTAGTGGTGTTCAGGCTACAGTTGGATATGCTAAGAATGAATCAATTGCAAGTAAATTTAATGATAGTAGTGTTACTGGTATACCTGAAACATTGACTTTTAAAGTTAAATAAGTACTAGAAATAGTACTTTTTAATTTATGCAAAAATTTGTTTGTAAAAAATATTGACTTTTTAAAATAAATTCATTATATTATTACTTGTGTATTAGTATATGAACAAATGTTTATGTTAATAATATAATGAGGTGTAATATGGATAAAATAATTATTAAGAATGCTCGTGAGAACAATTTAAAAAATATAAATTTAGAACTTCCTAAAAATAAATTAATAGTTATGACTGGTGTGTCTGGTAGTGGTAAGAGTAGTTTAGCTTTTGATACTATATATGCAGAAGGGCAAAGACGCTATGTAGAAAGTCTTAGTGCGTATGCCCGTCAATTTTTAGGAAATATGAATAAACCTGAAGTTGATTCTATTGAGGGGTTGAGTCCAAGTATAAGTATTGATCAAAAATCAACTAATAAAAATCCTAGAAGTACTGTTGGTACAATAACTGAAATATATGATTATTTAAGACTTTTATTTGCAAGAGTTGGTACTCCATACTGTCCTAAACATAATATTCCAGTAACTGAACAAAGTATTGAAGAGATGACTAATAAGGTTCTTGAATATGAAGTAGGCACTAGAATAGAGATAATGGCTCCAGTAGTTCATGGAGAAAAGGGTACTCAAAAAGATTTATTAGAAGAGTTGCGTAAGGAAGGCTTTGTAAGAGCTAGAATCGATGGTGAAACTAAAGACTTAAATGATGATATAGTTCTTGAAAAAAATAATAAACATAATATAGATGTTATAATTGATAGAATTGTAATTAAAGAGGACTCTAGAAGTAGAATATTTGAAAGTATTGAAACTTCTACTAAGATGGCTAATGGTAAAGTTGTCATAAATATACTTGGTGATAAAGAGATAGTTATGAGTGAAAATTATGCTTGTCCTTTATGTGATTTTAGTATTCCTGAGTTAGAACCTAGATTATTTTCATTTAATAGTCCTTATGGTGCTTGTCCAGTATGTAAGGGTTTGGGAGTTAATTTACATATTGATGAAGATATATTAATTCCTGATAAAAACTTGTCTATTATGGATGGAGCAGTTGCTTCTTTTCAGAGTGGTGAAACTTTAAATATTGCATTTAAAAAGCTTGCTTTGGTGGCTAAACATTATAATATAGAC
Organism: uncultured Bacilli bacterium; assembly: GCA_934088535.1. The sequence continues at coordinate 24,415 of CAKOJC010000013.1, forward strand.
TTATGTAAACCAGTTAAGGATTTAACTCGTGAAGAGCTTAATATTATTTTGTATAGAAGTCCTGATAGACTTGATTTGTCACTTACTACTAGAAGTGGAAGTGTCTTAAAGAGTTATGATTATTTTGAAGGAATAATTACTAATTTAGAAAGACGTTATATGGAAACTACTAGTCCATCTATTAGAGATTGGATAGAAAGATATATGACTGAACTTCCTTGTCCTAGTTGTCATCAAACAAGACTTAGAGATGAAGCATTAAGTGTAAGAATTAATAATAAAAATATATATGAAGTAACTAATATGAGTATTAGAGATTTACTTATTTGGTTTGATAAACTTAAACTTACTAAAGAGCAAACTGAAGTATCATTTTTAGTGGTTAAGGAGATTAAAGAAAGACTAACTTTCTTAAAAAATGTTGGTCTTGAATATTTAACTTTATCAAGAGAAGCAGCTACTTTAAGTGGCGGTGAAGCTCAAAGAATTAGGCTTGCTACTCAAATAGGTAGTAGACTTTCTGGTATTCTTTATGTACTTGATGAACCTAGTATTGGCCTTCATCAAAGGGATAATGCCAAACTTATAAATTCTTTAAAAGAAATGAGAGATTTGGGTAATACTTTAATAGTTGTAGAACATGATACTGATACTATGCTTGCTGCTGATTATTTAGTTGATATTGGGCCTAAAGCTGGAACCGAAGGTGGGTATTTAGTAGCATGTGGTACTCCAGAAGAAGTAATGAAGAATGAAAAATCATTAACTGGTAGATATTTAAGTGGTAAGGAGACCATAGACGTACCTAAAAAGAGAAGAAAAGGAAATGGCAAATCTGTTAAGATAACAGGTTGTAAAGAAAATAACTTAAAAAATATTAGTGTTGAATTTCCACTTGGTAAGTTTATATGTGTTACTGGTGTATCTGGTAGTGGTAAGAGTACATTAGTAAATGAAATATTATGTAAGGCTTTATCAAATAAAATAAATAGATCTAAAGATAAACCTGGTAAATTTAAAGATATAAAGGGAATAGAGAATGTTGATAAGATAGTTAATATTACTCAAGACCCAATAGGCAGAACTCCACGTAGTAATCCAGCAACTTATACTGGTGTGTTTGATGCTATAAGAGATGTTTTTGCTGAAACTAAAGAATCTAAAATACATGGTTATGATAAGAGTAGATTTAGTTTTAATGTTAAAGGTGGAAGATGTGAAGCTTGTTCAGGTGATGGAGTTAAAAAGATTGAAATGCATTTCTTGCCTGATGTGTATGTTCCATGTGATGTATGTAATGCTACTAGATATAATAAAGAAACGCTTAAAATTAAGTTTAAAGGTCTTAATATATCTGAAGTTCTTGATACTCGTGTAAGTGATGCTTTAAAGATATTTGAAAATGTTCCAAAAGTATATAAAACTTTAAAAGTTATGGATGAAGTTGGTCTTGGATATGTAGCTCTTGGTCAAAATGCTGTTACATTATCTGGTGGTGAAGCATCTCGTGTTAAACTAGCTAAAGAACTTCAAAAGAAACCTACTGGTAAGAGTGTATTTATATTAGATGAACCTTCAACTGGTCTGCATCAAGATGATATTAAAAAATTACTTATAATACTTAATAGAATAGTTGATAATGGAGATACTGTTATAGTTATAGAACATAATTTAGATATAATTAAACAAGCTGATTACATTATTGATTTAGGTCCTGAAGGTGGAGATTTTGGTGGTACTATTGTTGCTAAGGGAACGCCTGAGGAAGTAGTCAAAGTTAAAGAATCTTATACTGGTCAGTATTTAAAAGATTATTTAAAATAAATTTGTTATGGAAGCATTTGCTTCCTTTTTTTTCTAAAAAAAATTGTAAAAAGAAGTATTTTAAAAAATTATAGCTAACTATAATAATAGAGGATATTAATACTCTAGAAAGGAGGTAAATAGATGAAACGTTATAATGGCATGAATGATGTTATTTTTAAGAATACATTTTATATTGAAAAGAATAAAGATTTACTTTAATGGTTAATAGAAAGTTGTCTAGATATGAAGATAGATGAAATAGAATTGAAAGATAGAGAGCTTATAAAAAATAATAAAATAATTAAATCTAAAGTGCTAGATACAATAATAAAAACAAATGGAAAAGTATTTAATGTTGAAATAAATAATTGCGAAAGTGAACAATTTATAAGAGATAGAAATCTAGGTTATTTAGCGAGTATTTATAGTAATTCCTTAAATGTATCAGAAAACTATTACTTACAACCAATATCTATTCAAATAAATCTAACAAGTAAAAATAACAAAGTTCATGAAATGCCTAAATACATGCTTAGAAGTGAATATGGGGAGTTTTGGTCTGAAAAATTTATTATATATGAGTTTAATATAGATAAAATAAAAGAATCATATTATAATAAAACTAAAGAAGAAAAAGAAAGATTTAAACCTCTCTTGATGCTTATATCAAGTAATAGAGAGTTAGAAAAATTATGTAATGGAGATTAAAGAGTGAAAAGATATAAAGATAGAGTAGAAGAATTGAATGATGATCCAGAATATACTATATTGATGTCTGACGAAGAAGATGATAAAAAATTAAAGGCAACAAGAGAGTATTTAGAAAAGCTAAGAGAAGAAGAACATAAAGAATACATAAAAAACTTGACGAAGAAATAAAAAAAATTGATGAAAAAAGTTGATGAAGAAGTAGAAAAAGAAAAGCGAAGGCTTAATAAACTTATTGAAGAATATGAAACAAAACTTAGAAAATTAAATAATAATTAAAAATATGATTAATTTATGGTATAATCATTTTATAGTTAGGAGTAATGTTTATGGAAAAAATAATAGAAAAAATAATTGAAGGCAGTGCTGATTTATGTGTTAAATTATTTATATCAATTATTATTTTATTAATTGGTAATAGAATAATAAAAACTGTTGAAAGGTTACTTAAAAAAGAGAAAAAATTTAGTAAACTTGAAGATCCTAGTGTTAAAAGTTTTGTTATTAGTTTTATAACTATATCATTAAAATTATTATTGTTTGTCACTGTTCTTAGTATTATTGGAATACCTATGACTTCGTTGATTACTATATTAGGTTCTTGCGCCGTAGCGGTAGGTTTAGCTTTGCAAGGAGGTCTTTCTAATTTAGCTGGTGGAATTATGCTACTTATATTTAAACCTTTTACTATAGGAGACTATATTGAAGTAGGCGGAAAAGAAGGAACAGTAAAATCAATATCACTATTCTATACAACAATAGTTGGAATAGATAATGTTGTTATGCAACTTCCTAATGGGACTTTGTCAAATTCTAATATAACGAATTATACTGGAAATAAAACTAGAATGTTAAATATTATCTATGATGTTAGTTATGACTCTGATATAGATAAAGTAAAAAAAGTATTAAATGAAGTAATTGAGAATGAAGACAAAATTCTTAAAAATGAACCAATAAGAATATCTGTTAAGTATCATAAGGATTCTTCACTTGGTATTGTTTTTAGAGCATGGACTTTAACAAGCGATTATTGGGATGTATACTATAGAGTAATGGAAAATGTTAAAAAAGCATTTGATAAAAATAATATAGAAATACCTTATCCTCAGGTTGATGTACATATGAAAAAGTAAATCATTTATGTTGATTTACTTTTTTAAATAATTAGTAAAATTTGAATATTTAGTTTGTAATAAATATTTAAATATGATATTATAATAATAGATTAATAATAGAGGTGGCTTCTATGGAAGATATGGAAACTATTAAGAATATTAATGCTGGTATTAGATCAGTTATGATGCCTATGTATAATGAATTAGTTAAGTTAAGAGATCAACTTAACTCTCTTTCTGGTGGACCTGAATATAGAAGTGCTAAAGTTAGATTTGATGATTTATCTAAAAGATATAATATACTTTATGAAACAAATAGTAAAATAGTAAAGTTTACTAGTAAAAATGAAGTTAAAAATGAACTTCAAAGAATAATTAATGAAAGAGAAATATTATATAAGGAGTTTGTCTCATTAAAGAAAGAATATGATTTAGCTAAGAAAAATGGCGTTAGTGTAAATGAACTAAATAAGATAACTAATAAAGCACGTCAAATATCACCTATTATTAATTGCTATGATAAATTAATAGAAGTATTTAATAAGACACTAGGTAATGTTAAAAGTAATAAAGAGCCTGTAGTTCAAAAGCAAGTAGAAAGTAAGCCTTCTGTTGTTACTGAAACTAGGCAAAAGGTTCAACAAACAGAAGTGAAACAAAAAAAGCAGAAAAAGTTAGAAGAATATATAGGGGATCCTGATATTCGAATAATTTATATGCTTAACAAAAAAATTCAAATGTTAAAAAATGAACTTTTCAATCATGCTCAAGGTAGCCCTAAGGCTAAATTCATAAATAAACAAATTTATGAATTATGTGAGCAAAGAGAAAAAATGGTAACGGATTTACTAGGAACTGAAGCAATTAGTAAGATTGCTGTAATAGAAAGTATGGAAGATGCAGCTTATTCCAAGGCAAATATTGTACCAATAAAGTCATATTCTGTTACTGCTGAAGAGTATAATGAGGAATTAGATGATTTAATTAGTATTTTAGGTGATTTAAAATTTAATGAATTTGATTCTGAGACATATAAAAAATTTAGAGCGTCAGAAGAGAAAAAAGCTAGTGAAAAAGGTGTACCTTATACTGAAACAGAAAATCAAACATATAAGAAAGTATATGAAATTGCAGTTAGAAAGTATAAAAATTTATTAAATTCAGTTATTGGTGAAGACAAGAGTCTTTCATCTATGAAAGATGATTTGTTGAATTCACTTAGTGCTTTTAATTTAACTGGTGGTTATGCTGCATTTAAGAAAAAACATAAAAATGGTAAAATTGGTGGAAGTGCTATATCTAGAGATGTGTATACCGATGGAACTAAAAAAATAAAAGATTTGATAAGTTCACTTGAAACATATGCTACTAAGTATATTGCTAAAAAAGGTGGAAAAATAACAGTAGTTGATTCAGAAAAAACTAGAGGTCAAATGATTGAAGAAGTTAATGGTGAATATGCTAAACTATTTGAACAAATTGAAGCTAGAAAAGAAAAAACTGTTGAATCAAGAGCGTAATGCTCTTTTCTTTTATATCAAATTATATTATAATTAAAATGGTGAAGAAAAATGAGTAAAGGAAAAATTTATAGAATTGATAATGTTAGTACAAAAAGTAGTAAAAAGTATACTCCCAATAATGGAGATTTTGTAACATTTGCTGTTGGTATAGTTGTTTATGCTATAGTACTAGTGCTTGCTAATAATTTATTTAAAGGGATATATGTAGAAAACTTCTTTTATGCAATTATTGCTGCGTTAATACTTAGCTTATTAAATTCAACTATTAAGCCTATACTTGTGTATTGGACACTTCCACTTAGTGTTCTTACATTTGGAATTGCTTATCCTATAGTAAATATGATAATACTTAAATTATGTGATATTCTTATGGGAAGTTCTTTTGGAGTAAGTGGTTTCTTTAGTACATTTATTATTGCTATATTTATTAGTGGTATGAGAATGTTACTTGATCAAATGATAACAATGAAAGTAGGTAAGAGATAATGAATCCTGTTATAGTAAGTATTGGTAGTTTTGAACTTAGATGGTATAGTGTTTTAATTGCGATCGCAGTAATAATTGGATACTTTTTAATTCTAAGTGAAAGTAAAAGATTTAAGATAAAAAAAGAATTTATATTTAATATGATGTTTTGGACTTTAATATTTGCAATTATTGGTGCAAGACTTTATTATGTTGCTTTTAATCTTGAATATTATATGTCTAATCCAATTGAAATACTTGAGGTATGGAAAGGTGGGCTTGCAGTTCATGGAGGTCTATTATTTGGAGCAGTTACAATACTAATTTATTGTAAAAAATATAATACTAGAGTTGGAAAAATACTTGATATAATAGTACCTGCTTTATTACTTGGACAAGCAATTGGAAGATGGGGTAATTTCTTTAATGGTGAAGCTTATGGAACAATAGTTACGTATGAACAACTAGTTAATATGAAAATAATACCTCAGTTTGTTATTGATAATATGCTTATTAATGGAAGTTATCATTTACCTATGTTTTATTTTGAATCATTATGGTGTTTGTTAGGTTTCTTTATAACATTATTTTTAAGACGTAGAAAATATATTAAAGAAGGACAACTTGCTGCATTTTATATGATGTGGTATGGAGTTGCGAGATTCTTTATTGAAATGTTTAGAACTGATGCTTTGATGTTAGGTAGTGTTAGAATTGCTCAAGTAGTAAGTGTTTTAATGTTTGTTATTGGATTAATTATTCAGTTTATTCAAAGTAGAAAGCCAAAATTAGATGAACTTTATAATAAACAAGAAGAAGAGATTAGATTCTAGGAGGATATATGTTTGATACTATAATTATTGGTAGTGGACCTGCTGGTATGAGTGCTTCTATTTATTCTTCTAGAAGTGGTCTTAAAACTTTATTATTAGATGAGAGTATGCCTGGTGGACTTTTAAATAAAATTAGTATAGTTGAGAATTATTTAGGTGTGGGTAGTGTTAGTGGTAGTGATTTGGCAGTATCTATGTATAATCAAGTTAAACAAAATAATATTAATTTTAAACGTGAAAAAGTAGTTTCTATTAAAGAATTAGATGATTATAAGTTAGTTACTACTACTAAGGGCGAATATAAAACTAAAGGTGTAATAATAGCTATTGGAAGAAAGCCTCGCAAGAGTGGAATATCAAACGAAGAAAAATATATTGGAAAAGGTATAAGTTATTGCGCTATATGCGATGCCTCATTATATAAAGATAAAAATGTTGTTGTATTAGGAGCAGGAGATTCTGCTTTTGAGGAAGCAATATATCTTAGTGGTATAGTGAAGAGTGTAAAAATTATAGTTAGAAATGAGATAAGCGCTAGCGATGCTTTAGTTAAATCTGCTAAAGAAAAAAACATAGAAATTATTCTTGGTAAAGAAACTATTGATTTTATAGGTGATGATGTAATAACTGGTATTAAATTAAATGATAATACAATTATTAAATGTGATGGAGTATTTATATATTATGGATATCAAGCAGATACTGCATTCATGAGAGATTTAAATATTACTGATGATAAAGGCTACATAGAAGTAGATGAGTCTATGAGAACAAATAAATCATTTATATATGCATGTGGTGATATTATTAAAAAAGATGTATATCAAATAGTTACTGCTTGTAGTGAAGGTTGTATTGCCGCTTTGTCACTTAAGAAAGATATAGCACGTGAAAAATAAAGTTTTAATACTTGATATAACATTAGCGATTATTTGTAATTTAATACCATTTATAATATTATGTTTTACAGATAGAATTGAATTATCTTTATTAATACAAATAGTTTTATTCTTTTTATATTATGTATATCTATTAATTAAAAATAGAAAGTCTAAGATAAATTATAAAATAATTATTAGTTTGTTCTTGTTATTAATTTTAGAAGTGATACTTGTATATGTTTTTAGTGATAAAGTAGGATTTATAGTTAGTGAAGATTTAAGTAATATGACACTTACATTTGGAGTGTTTTCATTCTTTATGATTAATGTATTTTGTATATTAATACTAATATTTACTAATTTAAT